>JAADCQ010000044.1 GCA_013154335.1 Methanopyri archaeon | reverse complement strand
GGGCAGAGGGATAGGGTACAACGTGCCGGAGAACGCCGTGGCGATCTACGCGCCGCCCAGGTACGTGGAAACAGCGTGCGTTCACGCGATAGAGAGCGTCCTCAACGAGTACGGGATCCCGTACGTGGAGGTGGGACACGGCTGGATAGTGAAGTACCTGACGTACAACGGTAAACCGACGGTCAAGGCCCTGATACTACCGGGCGGAGGCTACGTGGACGAGCTCCTCGCGTACCCCGAAGTCGCCGACGCCATCAAGGAGTACTTGAACGACGGGGGCGTCGTCATCGGAATCTGCGCCGGCGCCATGTACCTGGCCGACGCTGGACTGGTGGACGCCAAGGTGGTAGGGTCGGGCCGCGGCGTCGGCACCGTGACAGTCAAGTTCACAGGCAACGACCCGTTCGGACTTTGGAACGGTCTCCCGAACGAGTTGAACATGGCGTACATCAACGGGCCCATCCTGGAACCGACCTCCTCATCCGCCGTCGTCGTAGCCGAGTACGCGGGAGGAGTCGTGAGCTCCGGGGCCGCGGTGATCGCCGAGAAAGTGGGTAACGGACTGGTCGTAGCGATAGGCCCGCACCCGTGTCACGACGTCAACGGTAACGTCAACGAGGAGGGTGCTAAGCTGTTACTCAACGCGATCAACGCCTCCACCGCGCAGACAGTCCAGCCTCAACCCCAGTGCACGGGCCCACGACCGACGGGCCCGTCCGTGTCACCACCCTCACACCCACCCGAGGTACAACAGGTTCAGGCGGCGATGGTCAGGAGGTTGGCCGAGGAAGTTCAAACCCTCAGGGAGAGGCTCAGGATCATGGAGATGCAGATGAGGGAACTCAGGAGAACCCTCGCATCCATGCCCAAGCCCTCGTGGATGGACGTGTTGGCGTCTCAGATAGTGGGACCATGGTTGGCGAGGGTAGTCACAGGCATCGTGACGGGCACGGTAACCGCGGCGATCCTGTCGTACCTGCACTTGGAACCGCCGTTGTCGCTGGCGGCGGGAGCGCTGGTAGGGATCGCCTTCAACGTGCCGATCTGATGAACCTCAGCGCCGCACCTATAGCGCCGGCGCACCAGGCCAGCCCCGGCGTTTTCACCTCCATCCCCAACTTCCTCCCGAGAACGTCGGCGAAAACCGGCTGCTTCACCATACCACCCACCAGTACGACCTCCGGCTCCGGATCGACCCTTTCGGCGAGGACGGCCACCCGCTCAGCGACCGCTTCGTAGACCCCCATCATTATCCTATCCTTCTCAACGCCTCTATGCAACAACGACACAACTTCAGATTCCGCGAACACAGCACACATGGAATTTATTTTGACAGGACTAACATCATGGTTTATACTGGAAGGATTTATATCCAACCTGTCCGCAACATTCTCTATGAACCTGCCCGTCCCAGCAGCACATTTATCGTTAACTTGAAAATCCACTATATTTCCATCGACGTCAACCTTCATCACCTTGGTATCCTGCCCACCGACGTCGATAACGGTTCTGACACCGTCCTCGATGTGAGTGGCTCCCAAAGCGACCGCCGGGAGCTCCGGTACCACCTCATCCGCCACGTCCTCCAACGCCTCCCTCCCGTACCCCGTCACCACTACCGCGTCGAACTCATCCTCCCGCGCTCCGAGCCTCTCAAGGGCCCTTTCCAAGGTCTCGTGTGCGGTACCCTTCACAGGCACCTGCACGGCGTCGACCACGTCCTCATCGTCCATGTCGACGCACTTGAGATACGTCGACCCCGCATCGACACCTAAGACCCTCAACGCTGCCCCCCGACGGGACTCGGCTCGGTCCGAGGCTTAGAGGTTCGTTCCCCACTCCACCGAATGGCTATCAAACGGGTTCAACCCGGGGCTTCTGGTACAACCTAACCACTGCCCAGGATCCCACCCTTACCGCCCCTCTCACCACGTCGAAGACCCTCACCTCCACCTCGTCCGGATCGAAGCCGGCCGCGTCGGACGCCAACTCGACGGCGTCCACATCGTTCAGCGTTCTCCCCTTGGGGACCTCGAAGGATTCTCCCACGGGCACCACGTGTCCCCTTCCCTCCTCCGTGTTGATGTACACCGTCGCCTCCCTGGAACGGCCCGCCACCGCACAGCCGACCGCGTTACACACGTCATGGTGGGGAACCACCTCCCCACGACCGACGAGGTCCCTCACGGCCGGCGCCAACGTACCCGCCCAAAAGACGGGACGATCCGAACCCTCGACGAGAGGCCTCAACCCCTCCTCCAGCGTGGAAACGACCTCAGAGGCGATCTCCCTCGGATCACCCAACCTCTCCAGGGCCCTCCTCGCAGCCCGTACGTCGTAGTCTCCATCGACGAGCCCCTCAACCACTAGAGCGTCCGTCACGGTGGGTTCGCTCCCTCCGAGGGAAGCGGGCGTGTCGACGACTCTCTCGGGTATCACCCTTCCATCCTTCCCTACTACGACGTTTCCACCCAACGGAACGGACTTCACGTCGGCCGCCCTCACCGTGGTCCTGTACCCGAAGAGTTCCGCCCCGTCGACGGTCACCGGGGCCCCGTCCTCCACGTCGATCACATCCACGGTCGCGCCTCCGACGTCGAGGAGTCTTAGGTTCGACTTCCCGGTCAGAAAGACCGCTCCGAGACCCCCTGCGGCCGGACCGGAGTGGAGAACGTTGACCGGAACCCTCAGGGCTTCCTCCCTCGACTGAACACCGCCGTCACCCTTGACGACGAAGTCCACCTCGGGCAGGGAATCGAGGAACTCCCTGGTGATCCTCCTTATCTTAGCGCCCAAGACCGCCGTAGCCACCCTTTCGGGGAAGGAACCGTGGGGACAGTGGTGCGAGAACGTGACGTCTTCGACGCTTTCCGGGGCTATCTCCCTCTCGACCTCGGAGTTGCGCGTCGAGTACTTCACGCAGACCGCCACGGCGTACCCGTCCGGCGCCCCGGAGGACTTTCCGACCCCCTTCACGACGTCGCCCCGATGATCCACGTAACCCGGCAAAACCTCGTACGATTCCGCGATATCGAGGAGAGGGCGTGGATTGAGGCCGGGCCCGGGCACCAGAACGAGGTGGACGGGATCACCGCCTCGTGATAGGAGCTCGTTTATAGGGAGGGTCGTGCTGACCCTCACCTCATCGCCTTCTACACCCTCCAACGCCCGTAGGGTCCCGGACTCGATGTCCCCGTGGTGGGGTTCCTTCCTCTTCTCGACGATCTCCCCGTCCTCGACTACGACCACGTCGACGTGGGTGCTCCCGGTGTCAACCCCTACCCTTCTCATCGGGGTCACACCCTGGCGGGTCGGCCCGTGGCCCTCTCCCCATCCTAGCGTCGGAGCCGGGGGTCAGCTCCTCATTCCCGAGAAGTGAGCATGAGCGTCGGATGTGCCCGGCCCGTCGGACGGGGCGGCATAGAAGGCCGGGACGTCGGCCCCCTACGCCCCGTCGGGCTAACTGTGCCGGGCCCACAGCCCACCCGCCATCATCGTGTCAGGCGGGCCGCCGCGGTCCTTCATGGTCGGACCTTATCGTCGACGGTTAACTCGGTATCGCTTCTCTGTCCCGCAACAATTAGACGAAAAGGGAACGTTGAAAAAGCCTCGAACGCAGGCCACTTGAGGGTAATAGATATTGAAGAAACCGATTAACATTGGTGTTGGAAAAGACAAAAACGATCCTATTTCCGCTTTAGAGGAGTCACTAGATGATGGAGGTATAACTGATCCTGATATAGTATTCGTATCTTTCACACCTAATTTAGACCCGAATGAAGTAAGAAAGGATATCGTATCTCAGATCGATGTCGACGAGACCCTCGTCTTAGGGGTATCATCGGCCGGGAACCTAACGGGCGACGGTTACACCAGGGGAGCGGCCGTGCTCACGATGAAGCTGACACAACTCGTCGTCGTTGGAGTGGGGATGGCCCGCGACGCGTCCGAGAACCCGAGAGAGAAAGCATCGGAAGCCGTCAGACGATCCACAAGAGGTGTGAAAAGGGACATATCGGCGGCCCTCGCCCCCGCGGCCACCGGGATCGTCAAGGGAGGGGCCATGGACGTCGTCCGTCACTCCATGGCCGACGTTCTACTGCTGGTGTCCGGCGTCCTAGGCGATCCCTGGGGACCTCGAGAGATACTGTTGGGCGTGTTGGACGAGGTCATGTCGACGGTCCCTAGGATAGTAGGAGGGGTGGCCGCAAACGAGTACGACTTCGAGGCTCCGACCTACGTGTTCGACGCCGAAGGAGTCCACGAGGACGCCGTGACGGTGCTGTCCGTGTTCACCTCCCTTAGGCGAGGTTACGCCGTCGATCACGGCTTCCAGCCCGTAGGAGAACCCGTAAAGGTGGAGACTGAGGGAACACTCGTCAAAAGGATAGAAGGAAAACCCGCCCTCGAGTACTACGCCGAGGTCATCGGAACGTCGCCGGAATCCATCGACGAAACGATACTGCTGACGCATCCGCTCGGCGTCCCGGATCCGGGCCCGCGGGAGTACGTCATTATCAGGACACCCATCGGGGTGGAGGGCGACTCGATAAGGCTGGTATCGCCGTTGAAATCGAACTTCGCTCACCTGATGACAAGAGGGGACGTCAGGGGTTCCTTTGAGAGGTCCGTGAGGGCGGCCCTGGAGAGCGCCGGCGGGGAGGCATCGCTCGTCTTCCTCTTCAACTGCGCGGCCCGCCATCTCGTGGTCGACTCCGACGAGGCGATAGACATAGTGACGGACGTGGTGGGCGAGGACACGCCGGTGTTCGGGTTCAACTGTTACGGGGAATTCGGCCCCACACCGTCGGGCTCCATCATGCACCACAATCAAACGGTGACGGTGTACGTGGTCGGGAGAGGGGTGATGGGTCACTAGTCCTCGGGCACGTGCTCGATACCGGTAGGTCTGGCCGACCACGGGTTCCTCATCGCCTTCGGCACGCTCTCCGCCACGTCCGTGGCCGTAAACCCGTACGATTTCTTCCTCTCCGCTCTTTGACCCGCCGCCCCCACCAGAAACGTGCCGACGCACGCCGCTTCGAACGGATCCTCGAGCACCGACGCCATCGCTCCTATCACTCCCGCCAAGACGTCCCCGGTGCCTCCGACGGTCATACCGGGGCTACCGGTCACGTTGTACCTGACCTCACCCTCGGGCGACGCTACGACGTCCACGTAACCCGTGATCACCACCGTACAACCGTGCTCGGATGCCACCTCGGCGGCGACCTCGGCCCTACCCTCGATGTCGTCCGGAACCTCGACGTCGAACTCCCTAGCCAACTCCCCCGGGTGAGGCGTGAGGATGAACCTCTCGTCGAGGTCCAGGTCGGAGACCCCCCTGAGGCCGTCCGCGTCCACGACTATCGGACCGTCGTGTTCCTCGGCCACCCTCCGGACGATACCCCTGGTATTGGTCCCGTCCAAGCCGGGTCCGACGACGACCGCGTCGATCCTGTTCCACGGCGCCACGTCCAGCTCCGAGGGCTCCACGTAGGGCCCGTCCACAGGGACGTAGATGATGTCGGGATCCTCCCTGGGCACCTCCTCCACGGTCAACAGGAATACCAGGTCCGCACCCGCTCTCAAGGCCCCTAGAGCCGTCAGCCTGGGGGCCCCGACGTAGAGGTGCGAGCCGCCGACCACGAGCACGGAACCGTTTTCTCCCTTGTGAGACTTCGGGTTTCTGTCCAAGATCCCTGATACCACCACGTCACCGGGACCCACGATCTTTTCGGCCGTGGGGGGTATCCCGACGTTCACCTTCCTTAGGATCACGTCCGATAGGGTCTCGACGACGCCTACCTTGTGATCGTGCACCGACACGACGACGTTCGGCTCGACGGCCGAACCGTGGACTTTCCCGGTGTCCGGGTCCATCCCCGTGGGAACGTCAACCGAGACCACGACCGCACCTTCTTCGGAGGCGGAGTTGATGGCCTCGACCGCGGACTTAACCGGTTCCCGTAAAGGACCCTTCACGCCGAACCCGAGCACGGCGTCGATTATCACGTCACCCTCGAACCTCTCGGGCACTTGGTCCGAGTCCTTGATCTCCTCGATATCCAACCCGGACCTTTCGGCCCTCTTCAAGTTGAGCCTGGTTCCCTCGTTCCGGATCGCCTCCCGTCTCCCGACGAGGAACACCTTCACGTCCCTACCCTCGGCCGCCAAGTACCGGGCGGCGACCAGACCATCACCTCCGTTCCCTCCTGTTCCGCACACCACGGTCACCGCGTCGGGGTCGTAATCCTCCGAGACGACTCGAGCGACGCCGGCCCCGGCCGCCTCCATGAGGAAAACCTCTTCCACCCCGAGCCACCTGGCGTTCAGCTCCAACCTTCTCATCTCACGCAAGGTGACCGGCGAGACGGTTCCCCCCTGTGCCGAGATGTGAGAGTCCCGAGCACATCTGGCGGTTTTGTGCCGCTTAGGGAACGGTCGTCTACCGTGTAAATATCCGTTTCAGTTCACACTTATATCGTTGTCACAGGATCGCACGATAAGGGGTCGCGACTTGGAAGTGAAGAAACTGACCGTCCTCGGGGGTAGGGACAAGGACGGAAACCCGGAGCCCGTACGGGAGTTGGAGCTGAAGAGGGGTACGGTGACCGCCGTCGTCGGTCCCACGGGGTCCGGCAAGTCCGCCCTCCTTCGCGACATCGAGGTACTGGCCAGGGGCGACACCGTCACAGGGAGGAAGGTGCTCGTGAACGGTGAGTTACCGCCCGAGGACCTGAGGTTCAACCCCAGACGCAGACTGGTGGCCCACGTCACCCAAACCATGGGTTTCCTAGCCGATTGCACGGTCGCCGAGTTCCTAGAGGCCCACGTCGAAGCCGAGGGAACCGACGTCGACCCGTACGACGTCTTGGAGGTCGCCAATAGACTGACGGGGGAACCGATCCACCCGGACATGCACATGACGGAACTCAGCGGGGGTCAATCCCGCGCCCTCATGGTCGCGGATGTCGCCGTGATAGGGGACAGGCCCGTCGTACTCCTCGACGAGATCGAGAACGCCGGGATAAAGAAGCACGAAGCCCTGGACGAGTTAACGTCCCACGACAAGATCGTCGTCGTGGTCACCCACGATCCGGTGATAGCCCTCAGAGCCGACGTTAGGGTAGTCATGCGTAACGGCGCCATGACCGAGATCATCAGGACGTCGAGGTCGGAGAGGGAAGCCGCCAAGCTGCTGGAGAAAGTCGACGACTGGCTCCTAGAACTCCGGGAAAGGGTCAGGGAGGGCGAACGGATAGAAGGCGTAGAACCCCCGGAGGTGACCACCGCTTGAAGCTGGTGATCGTCTCAGGGACGCCAGGCTCCGGGAAGACCGCCGTGGTCATCCACACGCTCGAGAACCTCGTCGACGATCACGACGTCGCCTACCTGAAGGTCGACTGCTTGGACACCGAGGACCACGAGATCGTCGAAGAAAGGCTCGGCGTCCCCGCCAAGGCCGGTTTGGCCAAGGACATGTGTCCCGACCACTTCACCGCCTACAACCTGGAGAGGGCGGTCCGGTGGGCGGAAGAGGAGGGTGCCGACGTCCTCTTCGTGGAAACGGCGGGGCTGTGCCTGAGGTGTTCCCCGTACGTCGACGCGTGCCTGGGGGTGTGCGTGGCGGACGTCACGTTGGGCCCCAAATCCCCCGCCAAGGTCGGCCCCTTCCTGAGCACCGCCGACGTGGTATGCGTCAACAAGGGAGACCTCGTCTCGCAGGCGGAGAGAGATGTCTTCATCAAAAAGATAACCGAGGTGAACCCCGACTGCAAGGTGATAGAGACCAACGGCCTCACCGGAACGGGATGCGAGTTACTGGCCGAACTCGTCGAGAAGGAGTGCCCTGAGATCCCCACCGACATGCGGGATGTGAGACTGAGGGAGAAAGCGCCCCTATGCGTCTGTACGCTGTGTGTAGGGGAAACCAGAGTGGCATCCGATCTACACAGGGGAGTCCTGCGCAGGATCGACGGGTTCATGGAGTACCGGGGTGAGTGACGTGGACGACGTGTTCAGGGAGATCCTGGAGAGACTGCCCGGGTTCAACTGCGGGGCCTGCGGTCACGACAGATGCGACGAGTTCGCCGAAGCACTGATCGAAGGGAGAGCCGCCATCGAGGACTGCCCCTACCTCAAAAGCGAGCGTTTCAAGGACGTGGCCGAGGAGATCCGCGAGTTACTCGAAAAGGCCGAGATCGAGGCCGTCGAGAGACCCGTCGGGATCATCGATGGATTGGAAGCGGACTTCGTCCTATCCCCACTACCGGGGGAACCCTCGTGCAGGGAGGACATCCATCCCCTAACAGGTACCACGAACGTGGAGGAGGGGGAAATCGTACGGTACAGGCCTTTGGGGTGCCCTATCACGCATTTCGCCGAGGTGCTGAAAGCCGACGGTGGTCTCCTCACCGTCCACATCGTAGGACCCTTACACAGGATAGAAGGCGAGGGAGAATACGAGGATTTCAAGGACGTGGGACTATGTTTCGTCGTCGCGTTCGAGGGTATCGTGGAGGAGGGTAGGGTCCCCGACGTCGGGGAGACCGTCCGGTTCATCCCCGAGGGCTGCATGATGGGTAAGGTACACACGGGTGTCGTCGTCGAAGCCGTCGGGAACAAGGTTAGGATAGAGTACATCGATCTGAAGGTGTGGGAACACGCTACCGGGAGGAAGGTGGCCTGAGGACCGCCCCCTCGTCAGCCCCGCTAACGAGCTCCCTGTACCTGGCCAAGTACCCCTTCACGTCGTCCTTCGGTGGCTCCCACCTCTCCAACCTGTCCTCTATCTCCTCCTCCGGGACGTCGAGGTCCAACCTCTTCTCGTTTACGTTGAGCACTACGGTATCCCCCTCCTCCACGACCGCTATCGGGCCGCCCCGGTAGGCCTCCGGGCACACGTGACCCACGCACGGTCCCCTCGTACCGCCGGAGAACCTCCCGTCCGTGACCAACGCCACGGAGTCGTCCAACCCCATCCCGCACAAGGCGGACGTCGGCGTGAGCATCTCCCTCATCCCCGGGCCGCCGGCCGGACCCTCGTAACGTATGACCACGACGTCCCCCTCGTCTATCTCCCCGCCCAGTATAGCCTCGGTGGCCTCTTCCTCCGAGTCGAACACCACCGCGGGACCCTCGTGCTCCCTCATGTCATCGTTGAGGGCGGCCACCTTGATCACCGCACCGTCCGGCGCTAAGCTACCCCTGAGTATGACCAATCCGCCCTCCTCGTGGACGGGGTCCTCCTTGGGTCTGATCACGTCCCTGTCCCGTATCTCCGCCCTCTCGATCCTCTCGGACACGGGCCTGCCGGAGTAATCCGGCCTGTCGAGGTGCAGAACGTCGCTTATCTCCTTCATGACGGCGGGTATGCCTCCGGCCTCGTACAGGTCCCTCATCGTGTAGGGACCGCCGGGTCTCATCGCGCAGATGTGTGGAACTTTCTCGGACATCTCATCGAAGTCGTCGAGCGACAGATCCACGCCGGCTTCCCTAGCCACGGCCAGCAGGTGTAAAACCGTGTTGGTGCTCCCTCCGAGCGCCATGTCGACGGCGACGGCGTCCAGCAGCGCCTCCCTGGTTATAACATCCCTCGCGGTCACGCCCTTCTCCACGGCCTCGACGATCCTCATCCCGGTTACCTTAGCCAGCCTCAATTTCTCGGCGGTCACGGCCGGGGTAGCCGCGCAGTTGAACTCCGACATCCCCAAAACCTCGGTCATGCACGCCATGGTGTTCGCCGTGAACATGCCGGCGCAGGATCCCGGACCCGGACACGCGACGTCCTCCAGCTCCCTCAACTCCTCCTCGTCCATCTCACCGCGCTCCACGGCGCCTACGGCCTCGAACACGTCGATGAGGTCCACCTTATCCCCGTCGTGACGACCCGGTTCCATGGGACCCCCCGTCACCACCGCCGCCGGGATGTCCAGTCTAGCGGCCGCCATCAGGGCACCCGGAACCATCTTGTCACACGATACGACGGCCACGAACCCGTCGAACCTGTGCGCCTCCACGACCGACTCGATGGAATCCGCCACCAGTTCCCTACTGGGAAGCGAGTACTTCATACCGGGAGTGTTCATGGCTATCCCGTCGCAGATCGCTATCGTGTTGACCTCGAACGGGACGCCGCCGGCCATCCTTATCCCTGCTTTCACGGCCTCGGCGACCTTATCGAGGTGGACGTGCCCCGGAACTATTTCCGCGTACGTGTTCACGACCGCTATGAATGGTTTCTCAAGTTCCTCATCGGTTACTCCACATGCCTTCAGAAGGGACCTGTGAGGGGCTCTCTCTACTCCCTCTCGGACTTCTTCGCTCCTCATGTCGATACTCCCCGAGGAATTTTCCGAACGGGATCGACCGATGGACCCGGGGGTTGCATTGATACGTGTGGAGATTCCGATCACGGTCGTCCTTACGGTAACCACCCTGGCCGGAGGATCTAGCGCGCTCCATGTCGATGAGGTCGTGGGAGGCACGGTGATAGCGTCCGCGGGCGTGGTGGCCAACTACCTGGGTAACACCGTGAAGTTGAACTACCCTCCTTACTACGCGCTGGCGGATTCCATCGCCCGGTTCGGTGCCTCCGTGGCTTCAGCGGCGGCGCTCCAAGACGTGCTGGGGCTGTCCGAGGAGTACTTGGATTACAACGCCGAGATGGCGGCCGGTGACGTTCTCATCACGCTGGCAACCTACGGGTCCATCCCGGAAAGCGCTCCCAGCGAGGCGGCGTACGTGCTGGCCTTAACGATGGCCGTGGATACGCTCCCTCAGACACCGATGACGGAGATCCTCCTCGAGGCGGCCACCGTCCCGATCCGACCGGTAACCCACTGGATCGGGCTGTTGGCGCTGTCGGGGATCGCCCTTAACCTCGTGGAAACCGTCGACGACGCGCTGGGGAACGAGATGGCGGTCCCCGTCGACGAGGTCGTGTTCAGGTTCGATCCCGCCTGGCCCGCACTCCAAGCCTCCGGATACCCGACGCCGATAATCCTGGGAACGCTCTACGACGCGCTGGGAACCTCGCTCGGTTTCGCCGTGCTGCTACACCCGAACAAGGTCCCGAGGGTCCTCCTGGAGCCCGGTGCCATCGTCAGGGCCCTAGTGGCCGATGTAGGCCGCGCCGGCTTATCGCTGTTAAGGAACTTCTTATGAGGCATGAAACTTTCCGTTCCATAGTATTTTATGAACTCCACCCCGACGGCGGTGCCCCTTTCCGAACCGTGGGCGGGGGCCCGCGGGGTTGTTGCCACCTAAGATCCGGCCGGGGGACGAGAGATGGCTATGGCCCGTTTTGGCGGCGGTTCTGTTCTCCCTCGCCCTCCCTATCAACAGCCCACCGGGGCCCGGTCGCGGCGGTGACCAGGCCATCGTGTACCTACGCGCCGTAGGGGTGGGCCCGGTCAAGATCAACGCGCCCTCGGAAGAGATGACCGTCGTGAACCTCGAACCGCTGACCCATGGGGTCATGGAGCGGTTCGGTTTCACATCCCCAGTACCCATCGGTGAGATCCCACTCCCGTACGCTGACTTCCTGTTCGAATACCCTCCGTTACCCGCCCTCGAGTTCATCCTGGACGCGGCGGTGGCTTCCGGTGTACCCACCCCTCCTCCCTCACGGACACTACCCCCCTACGAATTGAGGTTCTTCGTGCTACCACTCACGGCGCTGGTGTGCGTCTCCGTGGGGCTAGCCCTCGAATTCGGGTTGAACTACCTCTACGGCATCGCTTTGATCGCGGCGGCACTCAACGTCCTCGTGCTTGCGGAAACCGCCGAGCCGGTTTTCAGGCTCTACTACACGCACAGTACCGTCTGCGCGTTCCTGTACCCGATGGCCCTGTACGAGACGAGAAAACTCGCCGATAGGGTGGGTAGGAGAGGTTCGTTCTGGATGGTGGTCCTGTCCCCTACGATGTTGTTCTTCTCCACCAGGAACTGGGACTTGATGGCGGTCGTCCCGTTCCTGGCCGGTCTCAACAGAATCCTCAAGGGCGACCGAAGGTCGGGTATCGCGCTGGCGGCCGTGTCCGTCTCGGCCAAGCCGGTCACCCTGGTTCCACTCGGGATCGCGGCGCTGGCAACGGCCAAAGGGACGTTGATCAAAAGAGTAGGGGCCGCCGGAGGAGTCGTCACGGCGTCACTCCTCCCGTACTCCCTGATACCGGCGGTATCGTTCAAGGGGTTCGAAGCGTTTCTCTGGTGGCTTTCCCATTGGTACTGCGAGCTCGGGATATGGCAGTTCTTCAGGCTGATGGATCCTGGACTGAGCGTACGGGCCGCCAAGGCGATGTCGACGTGCGCTGAGATCGGTCTCTCGGGTCTGGTGGCGTGGCGCGTCCTCAGTACGGGAAAGATCACCGAGGAACGACTGGTGGCGGCGGTGATGTCCTCCGAGGCGTTTTTCCTATCGATGTCCTGGATATTCCCACCCCAGATGATGATCTACCTCGTGACCCTCAGACCGGTCCTGCGGGAGGAATCCACGAGGACCGTGTTCACGTTGGCGGACGGGCTGAACTCGTCGATAGCGATACTGGTCGGGTTCCCGCCGGCGGGCTTTCTCGTGGGGGAAATCAGGAACTTCCTGGTGCTCTTCGTCGGAGCCCGCGTCCTGGGTTACCTCAGGGGGAACGGCGGTTGAAGGCGGCGGCCCTACTCAGCGGGGGCAAGGACTCAACGCTTGCCGCGTACCTGTCCTCCCGGAGGTACGACGTCGAGTACGGTTTGGTCGTCGTCCCATCGGACCCTGAGAGTATGATGTTCCACGTGCCGAACGCCCCGCTAGGGGAGTTGGTGGCGGAGGCCATGGGGTTGAAGCCCGTGAGGGTATCGTCGGGGGAGGACGACGAGGGGGATATCGAAGTCCTCTCGAGGGTACTTTCGAGGCTGGACGTCGACGCCCTGGTGTCCGGGGCCATAGCCTCCAGGTATCAGAAGGAGAGGCTGGACCGCCTGTGCGAGGAGCTGGGGATCGAGCACGTCCACCCGTTGTGGGGCATGGATCCCTTCGAGGAACTGGAGCTCCTCGTCGAGGAGGGGTTCGAGGTCATCGTCACGGCGGTCGCGGCGGCCGGGATGGATGAGAGCTGGCTAGGACGTAGGATAGACAGGCGTTTCATAGAGGATATCAGGGAACTACACGACAGGTATCGCATCCATCCCGCCGGTGAGGGGGGAGAGTACGAAACCCTAGTTTTGGACGGCCCGTGCTTCGAATCCAGACTCGAGATCCGTGAGTTCGAGAAGGAGTGGGACGGCGTGTCGGGGCGCTTGGTGATCAAAGACGTCCGTCTCGTGGATAAAGGCCGATGACAGGACTGAGCTATGGCCCAGCGCCCCGGGTAGGGGCGCGATGGGCGAGGGACACGGGTGGAGGCCGTTCGGAAGGGATTTGTCGGTGAAACCTCGGTCGAGGGGAACCGGGGTGCCCTTCATGACGGTGAGCGTCGACGAGCTCGTCAACATGGCCGTCTCGGGGGGGATCGACGAGAGGACCGCGTTGGCCGCCCTTAAGGGCGAGATAGACCCCTTCACGGTCTTGAAGGCGGCCCACGAGGCGAGGCTCAAGATAGTGGGTGAGCACGTTACCTTCGTCGTGAACAGGAACATCAACTTCACGAACGTATGCGTCAACAGGTGCAGGTTTTGCGCCTTCAGGAGGGATCCCGACGATCCCGACGCCTATCGGATGTCCCCGGAGGAGGTTGGTAGGAGGGCCGCCGAGGCCAGGGACGCGGGGGCTACGGAGGTCTGCGTGCAGGGTGGACTACACCCCGAGGCCACCTTCGAGTACTACCTGGAGATGCTCGAGGAGATCAAGTCCCAGGCGCCCGACGTCCATATCCACGGTCTCTCGCCCATGGAGGTCAAGTACTGTCAGAAACTCTCCGGCGAGCCCCTGGAGGAGGTGCTGAGGGAACTCAAGCGGGCAGGCCTCGATTCCATGCCGGGTACGGCGGCCGAGATACTGTCGGATGACGTCAGGGAGAGGTTGTGCCCCGACAAGCTCAGCACCGAGGAGTGGGAACGGGTCATCAGAACGGCCCACTCCTTGGGTATCCCCACCACTAGCACCATGATGTACGGCCACGTGGACTCACCCGGGGATTGG
The DNA here is from genome assembly GCA_013154335.1 of Methanopyri archaeon. Taxonomy (GTDB): domain Archaea; phylum JAADCQ01; class Methanopyri; order Methanopyrales; family Methanopyraceae; genus Methanopyrus. The sequence goes on along the minus strand of JAADCQ010000044.1, from coordinate 3,820 downwards.
ATCGAGCACATGAGGTTGCTCCGATCGATCCAGGAGGACACAGGTGGGTTCACGGAGTTCGTCCCGTTATCCTTCGTGCACAAGAACGCACCCATCTACAGGGAGGGCGCCGCGAGACCAGGCGTCGATGGCATGACCGACGCCCTGGTTCACGCCGTGGCCAGGCTGTACTTCGGTCCCCTTATACCGAATATCCAAGTCTCTTGGGTGAAGCTCGGGATGAAGCTGGCTCAGCTCGTACTCAACGCGGGGGCAAACGATCTCGGTGGCACGCTGATGGAGGAGAACATCTCCAGGGAGGCCGGATCGACCGAGGGTGAGAGCGTGAGCGTGTCGGAGATGGTCGAGGTTATCAGGGAGGCCGGATTCACCCCGGTACAGCGGAGCACCCTGTACGAGCCGCTGAAGGTTTACGACTGATCCTCTTCCTCCTCCAAAAGCTCCAGACCTTCCAACGGGTCCGGAGGGTTTTCGACTATCTCGTCGACGGCGTCCAGGCCCAGCTTCTCCACTATCCCCTCCACCCTTTCCTCCGCATCCGTCGACGGCCCCTTCCAGAGTGAATCGTACTCCGACGGCTCTATCGTGACGCCACCGACGGACATGGTCGGGTTCACGCTCGATATCGCCTCCACGAGGGTCCTAGGATCGGCCAGCGGTTCCACGACCGACGCGGCGGTCTCCGCGGTTGAAAAGATGAAGTCCGCCACGTCGTCCGATACGCTCTCGAGGGCGGCGTCGGTTATCCTTTTGGCCCTGAGGGTCTGCTCTTCGGTTCCCTCTTCCACCCGCTCGAGAGGCGTCAGCAGCTCGCCCGAGGGGACGGCCCTATGGGCGACTACGTGGGACATGAGGACGTATGGAAACCATGTTCTGGCGAACGACGAGACGGGCGGCAGTAATTGATCGAGCGACGTCACGGAGGTCGCTACGTCCGTGAGGATCTCCGCGTCCACCCTCAGGGTTTCGGATAGAAACAATATTGTATCTTCATCGTCAGGGTCTCCCAACGCCTTGGCTAGCGCCGATTCCACGCAAAGGGCCCCGAGGGCCAACTCGGGGTCGGGATCCTTCTCGACTTCCACCGCCCAGGTCAGGAAGGCGTGCCTGAGGTAGAAGGTGGTTTCGAGCACCCTCTCCGGGTCGTCCGATACGGAAACAGACGTCGAGGAGGTTAGGAAGACGTCGGACACCACCTGCACAACGGCGTCCGCCACGGCTTCGGTCAGCGTCGTGGGGGACCTGAGTCCCGCGCTCAACAGGTGCTCTATCGGGTTGACAACGGGGATACGGCGCCCGCGGAAAAACCTGGATGGCAGGGCGTCCCGGGGGTGATACGGGTCCTCGGGAAGGGCCTTTAAGAGTGCCCGTAGTGCCTCCTCCTTGGCCTCTACAGGCACTTCTCTCCACCTCATCAGGTGGTGTCCCTCGCACCCTCGAACGCTTTCCCGTTTAACGTCGTCGGCCCGCCGCTACCAGGCCGGCCCCCGCCACGGCGGCGACACCGGCCACCATCACCGGCACCAACGGCACTCCGGTCTTGTACTTGCCCGCCGACGTCGAACCCGACGGGGAAGAAGGACCTCCCGCCCCTGGGGCGTTGGAGGCCTTACTGGACGCCTTGGCCGAGGAGCTGGAAGCCTTGACCGGCGTGGGTGTCGGGCCCCCGGCGGCGGTACCGGTCGCGCTCGTGGCACTCGTCTTCCCACCGCCCGCCGGGCTGGCGGACGTCTGAGCGGCCGCCGGCGCCAGCGCCAGCGCGCCGGCAGTCAGCAGCGCTAGCACTACCACGGCCTTCCTCAAGTTATCTCACCCCCGTCCCGCCGACCTCGAGTCCGCGTTAACCGTTTCGGTTCTCGACGTTAACCCAACGATCCCCGCAGCCTACCCATCTCCAACAATATCTCCCGGATGAACTGCTTCGGTTCTTTCTCCGGCTTCCCGTGGGTCGTCACGTACCTGAGGTACGGCTCCAGCGTGTGCACGAGGTTCTGGTACTCCAGGTCCGAGGGAGGCTCGATGTCCAGGTACTCGACGCAGTACTCGAGGTCGGAGTTCACGAGGGATACGGCCGTCGACGACAACACCGACCCGGCGGTCTCCAGGAACGTGTAATCCACGGCGAAGTCTATGTCCCTTTCCAACGTCGGGTACAACGACAGGACCGTCTCCAGGGCGTCGTCACCCAACCTCGATTCTATCTCGGCCAATCCTCTACCCGTTCCGATGAGTTCCGGCGGCATACCCACCGTGTAGAAAGCTCCGGTGAACTTGATCGCCCTCGGAAGCTCCGGGAGCATCTCTACCTTCATGCTCCTGAGCTCCCTGTACAGCTCCCGACCCACTTCACCTAGATCCTTGCACATCTCACCGACCCTTTCCGGCTCCGGTATGTCCCTAGCGTATCCTACCGGACCCTTCCTCGCGAGCCTGTCTCTGGTGTTAGGGAGCATATCGGCCACGATGTTGATGACGCCTATGACCCTGTAGAACACGCTGAGGTAATGCTTCACGAATATAGCGGTGGCCAGGAGCAGGTGCTCGAGCTCGTCGTCCGAGAGTTCCAACGGCTCGTTCGCGGCCAACTCGTTGGTCCTCTTTATGGAAGCTATCGCCTCTTCCTTCGGGTGATCGTACCTGTACCCTGACTGGATCGTGAACGTTGCGGTTCCCGCGTACTCCGATGTGTACCTATCTTCTAAGCCTGGTTTCACGTGTCCTCTAAACGGTAAACATCCTCCTCCAAATATAGGAACCATAGGAACGCCAAGTTCATCAGAAAGTTCATAAACTTCATGAATAGCCTTTTTACACGCCAGGACCGCAGCCATGTGACCGTAAGACAAGGCGGGGTCAGACCTACCCACGAACACCCTGACGTAGCTCACGTCGACACCTATCTCCCTGACGCCCTGCACATACCCCCTGAGTATCTCGTCGATGGAGAGTAACTCCGGTACCTCCTCTATGAGTGGGATCACCCTCAGGTTGCCCGCCCTCAAGGGGACGTCGAGTTCCCTCGCCGCGAACCTCCTCGCGTAGAATATCCTGTCCACGAACTCCACCAGCTCGTCCGGGGAGGACGTCATCGGGTGTACGACCTCGAATATGCCGCGCGCGTCCGGCTCCCTCTTCTGAAGCTCCGCGTTGGCCTCCATCACGCCGAGGAGGGCTTGGATCTGCCTGAGAACGTTCTCCTTCGTGGCGCTGGGTACCCGGGTTATCACGTACCTATCCTCACCTACCACGACGCCGGCGTCGTGCAGCTCCATCAACACCTGCATGGGTTGAAGGTAAGGGGTGAGTTTCCCCTCGAAGTCGATCATGTATTCCTCGCAACCGTACTCGGTCAGACATTCCACGGCTTCCTGCGGTTCCTCCTGTACTCGGACCGTCACGGTGGCGTCCGGATGCTGCGTAGCCAGGGTCCTGGCCACCCTAGCCTCCCTCAGCTTCTCAACCTCCCTAACCACAGGGTTCGTCAAGGAACCGCACCCTCCCGTGTTCCGAGGGTGAGTGATTCCTCCAGAACATCCTTGACTCTATCGACGAGGGACCGAGGCCATCCGGTGCCTACGTCGCCCAACTCCTCCATCATGGAAAGAACGACCTCCTCATCGCATAACGGACCCGTCCAAACCCCTCCTTCGACGTTCTCCAAGGCCTCGTTGGCGGCGGACCTCCTGGGAACGGTCTCCAAACAGGCTCTCACCCTCACCCCCCGTTCCACAAGCGTGTATAGGGGCCTCGCACCGACCCCCTCGGACGCCGCCAACCTGACCATAGCCCCTACCACCACCCTGGCGGCTCCCCAATCCCC
>JAADCQ010000017.1 GCA_013154335.1 Methanopyri archaeon | reverse complement strand
CCCGGGTCGACGTCCTCAGGTACCCCCACCTCTTCCCTCTCAGCCACCACGACCATCTCCCTCAGCCTCGACTTCAGCTCACGGATCTCACCCTCCAGTCTCTCCTTCTCCTCCTCGAGCTCTTCAACGAGTTCCTCGAGACGCCCCTTCTCGGCCCTGCAATCCGTCAGCTCCGCCTCCAGCTCCTTCAGTCTCTCCTCGAGCTCCTCGACGGTCTCCTCCCTCTTCTCGAGTTCCTCCGATAGCGATTCCACCTCCGCTTCCAGCTCCTCAACCCTGGTCTCGAGCTCCTCGTTCCTCTCCCTGAGCTCCTTTATCTCGGGGAGGGAGCGGAGGCCCGCCCTCACTATCGCGTTCCTGAGCTCTTTGACGACGAGATCCAGGTCGACGTGCTCGACGTCGTGACCGAGGGGCAGTTTCATCCTCTCGACGGTACCGACCTTCCCTTTCAGGGTCTCGGCGAGTTTCTTCGCGAGCTTCCTACCCGGCTTGTCCGCGTCAGTGGCTATGATTACGACGTCGGCTCCCTCCGCGGCCTTCTCGGCGATATGAGCGTGGGTGGTGGGGATGACGGAGGTGACGGTCACGTGGAACTCGCCGCCGAGGGCCATGCGCTGGAGGGCGCGGGAGATCACTTCCACGTCCGAGGCGCCTTCCACCACTATCCTCACGTCGACCGGGTCGCCGCGTCTGTCCTCCGACATCCCTCTCACCGACCGGAGCGTTCAGCGGATGCGCTTCCTGTTCACCTTCTTGTTCTGCCAGCTGTACCTCCTGATCCTCCTCGACCTGCCGAACCCGCAGGCCGCGCAGTATCCCTTCCTCACGTGGTAAGCCCTACGACCACATCTCCTGCACCTGACGTGCGTCTTGGTCTTGTTCCTCTTTCCGAACGAGGGCGTTCCCTTCGTCATGCTCGGTACCCCCGATCGCTCAGTCCGGGGTGGCGGGGGATATCATGGTTATGCTGTCGCCACGGATGAAGACCTTGCCGAGCCGTACCTCCTTGTCCTCGGATATCTCGGAGCAGTCGTCCAGTATCAGGTTCAGGTGCCCGTCGTAGGAGACCATACGTCCGCGCAGGAGCTTACCGTTCTTCAGCTCCACGAGGACGATGTCCTCGAGGAACTCCTTAAGGTAGTCGTGCGGTCGCATGCCGTGGATACACCCCTCAGGGGGTCGACGGTGTTGGAGGTGTCGAGGCGCCACCCGTTGGCGGAGCGTGATCTGAAGGAGGTGCTCTCCGCCATCGAGAGGGATTTCGGCGTGGACCTATCACCCGTGTTGTCCGGTGACATCGTCGAGGTGGCGTATATCAAGCGATCGGAAGACGTGGAAAGGTTGCTCCTGAAGGATGGTAAGGTGCAGGCCTTCCTAACCGAGGGAAGGTGGTACCCGTCCCTCCACGCGCTCCTCGAGCTCGGAGAACCAGGGGACCACTTCGTCAAGATCGACATGGGCGCCGTCAAGCCCGTGGCCTCCGGGGCCGACGTGATGGCCCCCGGTATAGTGGAGGCGGGGGAGGTGTCGGAGGGCGACGGCGTCGTCGTCATCGACGAGAGGCACGGGAGACCACTGGCCGTCGGCGTGGCCCTCATGGACGGTGAGGAGATGGTGGAGAAGGGTAAGGGGAGGGCGGTACGGAACGTTCACCACGTAGGCGACGCGATCTGGGAGGCCAGGTTCTGAAGCCCTACTTCCTCCCGAAGAGCCCCTTGATGACCTTCGACAGCACGCTCTTCTTGTCCGGCATCGGGGCCTCGTACTCCACGCCGACCAGCTTCGCGGCCAGCTCCATGAACGCCTGCGCGGCGGGTGACTTCGAGCTCCTCACCACCACGGGCTCCCCGAAGGCCGCGGCCCTCCTGACCTCCGGATCGTCCGGTATCTGAACCAGCACCGGAACCTCCAGGATCTTCTCTATCTCCTCCTTCGTGAGCTCGGTCTTGTCGCCCGTCACCCTGTTAGCGACGGCGCCCGTGACCCTGGTATCCACCCTCTCGGCCACCGCCTTCACCTTCAGCGCGTCCGTGATGGAGGCGATCTCCGGGTTCACGACGAGCAGGGCCTCCGTGGCCGCCGACAGCGCGGTGATCGCGTCCCTACCCAGACCGGCCGGCGCGTCGATGAGGAGGAAGTCCGCCTTGTCGATCAGGTACTCGATCACGTCCCTCAACCTGTCGGGGTTCGCCTTCCTGATACCCTCCAACGAAATACCGGCGGGTATCACCTTCACACCGTACGGGCCCTCGTAGATCGCCTCCTCTATGTCCGCCTCTCCAGCCAGCACGTCGTGCAAGGTGACGGGAGCGTCCTCCATCCTCAGGATCAGACCCAGGTTGGCCATGGCGATGTCAGCGTCGAGTATGTACGTCTCCTTACCCAACTTGGCGAGGGCCGTTCCGAGGTTCGCGGTAACCGTGGTCTTTCCGGCTCCACCCTTACCCGAAGCTATACACATAACCCTACACGTCTGCTCGGACAAGGCCCATTACCCCGCTTCCGTTGTTTCGAGCTCGGAGGTCCCTTCCCCCTCGGAAGCACCCTCCCGCGGTAAAAGTCCCGATTCTTCGAGGTTACGCTTGATGATTTGAAACACTTCCTCGCACTTCTCGTCCACGGTCTCGGGATCGGCCTCTACCACGAAGGCTATCAGAACGTCTTCCTCCACCCTCATCGCGAGGGTCTTCCCGAGGTCCGTGGTCGCCTTGATCCAGATCAGGTCTCCCTCGAAGTACTCCCGGGACTTCCTCATAAGGTCTATCATGATGGCCGCCAGGTGATCCGCGTTCTCCATGTTAGAATCGACGAGGAACCCGGCCATGTCCGCCACGAGGTACGGCACGTCGATCTCCGCGCCCGCCTCGACCGAAGCCGAGATGACCTTACCTATATCCGTCTGAAGCATGAAAACATCCGCATCCGTCAGAGCAGCATCCGACTCACAAACCACAACATAGTCATCCACGAATATAATTGAATAGTTCTTACTCTCCTCAGAAAACACCATAATATTGTCAACATGATCAAGAGACTCCTTAACCATAAACGCCGCTCTGACCAATTTCTCGTTCACAGGACCACCGGTAACACCGATCATCTTCCCATCCTCATCGTAAATCACCATCCTACTAAGACCAAAATAATCCGCAACCCTCTCCAACGCCGATCCTAAGTCCTTCTTAGCCTCCTCCACGATATCCTCGACAGAGAACTTCTTGGCCGTTATCTCGGCTATCCGAGACACCATCTCCTTACGCGTCTCCTCGACCTCGGCCTCCGCCTCCTCCTCGGGCCTCTCCTCCTCTTTACCCAACAGCCTCCGGAAGGCCTGGACTATCCTGTCGAACACCACGGGAGGTGGCTCCCTTGTCCCGACTTATGACACGGGACGGTTTTCTAGAGGGGGAGAAGAGGGGTTTCATAGCTGTTTGGCGATCTCCTCCGCCGCCTCCCTGGCCCTCAACCTGATCAAACCCAGGTTGGCGTCGGGCTCCACCACCAGGACCAGGGTAGCCTCACCACCGACGTCCACGATCATCACCTTACCCTGCGTCGCCTCCAACAACATCTGCTCCAACTCGCCCAACTCCATCTCGTCGACCACCCTCTCACCCGAACCGTACACCGTCGTCGCGATGGCACCGACTATCTCCGAGTCTATGTCCGGAGGCACGGCCTCCGCCACTATCAGACCGTCGCTGGACACCACGAGGGACCCTACTACCCCTTCCACCCTGTTGAGGTCCGCAAGGATCTTCTCGATCACCTCCTGCATCCCCCGGGCCCGGGACTCGGCTCGGGAACTTTATTACTCCACCGTATCCGGCACGGTTCCGCCACGGCGCGTTAAAAACGTTGACTTCGCCGACCACCGGGGCGGAACCGCACTTGATCGGCGTGATCGCCGAAGCGGTCACCCTTATCCTTTTGGCTATGATAGCCTACACGTCCGGCATAGCCCTGAAAGCCGCCAACCGACCGAAGATGATCCCCATCGTCGGCATCACCCTAGGAACAGCCGCCGCGGTCTTCCTAGCCCTCCCAATGGTCTACCAGATACCCGACGTGATCGTGAGGTTCGAATCCAAGGGAACCATGGTGATAAACGTCAGCACCGACCCCAACAACCTCTCCTCCGTCCTGAAAGCGCTGAAAGACTG
>JAADCQ010000084.1 GCA_013154335.1 Methanopyri archaeon | reverse complement strand
GGGGTTCCTCCCGGGGAAGTGGTCGAAACGTTACGTGTTGTGGAACGATGCCTCGGGTTTTCCTCCCCTACGGTAGGGGAGGTGTTTGGGACCGGTGGTGGTAAAGGTGTGTGGGTGGTGTGTTACCGAGGGTTCCGTCCCGAAGCGTGGGGTGGACGGGTGTGGACGTGGAGGAGGGCCTGCGCGAGGTGGAGAAGGGCGCGAAGGTGGGTGTTTACGGGAACGTTTTCCTGTCGGTGTTGAAGGTCGTGGTGGGGTTTTTGTTCGGTAGTTGGGCTTTGATCTCGGACGGGGCGCATTCGGCGAGTGATGTGGTGGCTTCGGCGGTGGTCTTGTTCGCGGCGAGGTTCGCGAGGAAGCCGCCGGACGAGCGTCACATGTACGGTCATCACAAGATCGAGCCGTTCGCGGGGCTCGTGGTCTCGGGCTTCGTGATCGGGGCGGGTTTGTTCCTGCTGGTGGAGTCGTTGGATCATCTCTTCCACGCGAGGCCCATCACGTCGCCGCTTCCGTTGGCGGTGGCGTTGTTCACGATAGGTTTCAAGGAGTGGATGTACAGGTACACGGTGAGGATCGCGAGGAGGGTGGGTAGTAAGGCGTTGGAGGCGGACGCGAAGCATCATAGGAGCGATGCTTGGTCTTCGGCCGCGGCGGCGGTGGGTATCGCGGGTTCGATGGCGGGGCACGCTTGGGCGGATCCGGCGGCGGGTGCGGTGGTTTCCCTCGCGGTCGTGTACACGGGTTTGGAGGTGGGTTGGGAGAGTTTCCACGATCTGTTGGACGTGGCGCCCGAGGAGGAGGTGTTGGAGGCCGTGCACGGGGCCGTGGAGGGTGTCTTGGAGGAGGAGGGTGTGGAGGGTGAGGTGTTGTTCGTGAGGGGTAGGAGGATGGGTTTGGCGTATCATCTGGACGTGGCGGTCGCGGTGGATCCGGATCTCAGGGTGCGTGATCTGGCGGACTTGAGGGGGAGGATCGTGGAGAGGATAAGGGAGGTTGTTCCTAGGGCGGAGATTGTCACGGTGGAGTTCACGTCCTTGGATGGGTGATGGGTCTTGCTGGCGGTGGTGGTGGCGGGTGTTAGGAGCGGGTGCGGTAAGACGTCGATATCCATCGGTTTGACGAGGGCTTTGAGGGATGCGGGGTTCAGGGTGAGGCCGTTCAAGGTGGGTCCGGATTACATAGATCCGACGTATTTGGAGGTGGCGGCGGGTAGGGAGGCTATCAACCTGGACGTGTGGATGATGGGTGAGGGGGGTGTGGTGGACGCGTTTTTGAGGCATACGAGGGGGATGGACGCGGCGGTCGTTGAGGGTGTTATGGGGATGTTCGATGGTCACGGTGAGGGGTCTTTCGAGGGTAGTACGGCGCACGTAGCGGCGTTGTTGGGTGTTCCGGTGGTTTTGGTGGTGGATTGTTCGAGTTTGGCGACGACTGTCGTGGCGGTGGTGCGTGGGTTCTCGGAGGTGGCCTCGGAGGTGGGTTGCGAGTTGGTGGGGGTGGTGTTGAACAGGGTGGCGAGTTCGCGTCACGAGAGGCTTCTGAGGGCGGCGTTGGAGAGGTGGGTTCCGGACGTGGAGGTGGTGGGTGTGGTGCCGAGGTTGGAGGACGCGGTGATCCCGGAGAGGCATCTGGGGTTGGTGCCGGCGGACGAGAGGGAGGAGGCGGCGGAGAGGGTGGCGTCGTACTGGGGTGAGGTGGTGGGTGAGTGCTTCGATCTGGAGGCGTTGGAGGAGGTGTGTTCGGTGGGTCCGGAGCCGAGGGTGGAGCCGGTGTCCCCGCCGGAGCCGCCGGGGGTGGGGGCGAGGGTGGCGGTGGTCTCGGGTAGGGTGTTCACGTTCTACTACAGGGAGAACATGGAGTTCTTGTCGAGGGCTTGTGACGTGGTTCACGTGGATCCGGAGAGGGATTCGGGGTTGCCGGACGTGGACGCGGTGTACGTGCCGGGTGGTTACCCGGAGGTGTACGTGGAGTCGTTGAACGGGCGTTTGATGGACGAGTTGAGGGCCTTCGCGGAGGAGGGTGGGGTGGTGTTCGGGGAGTGTGGTGGTCTGATGTACTTGTGCTCGAGGTTGGTCACGGAGGATGGTGAGTTCGATCTCGTTGGCGTGTTCGATGCTGATGTTGTTATGACGGATAGGTTAGTGGCTTTAGGTTATGTTAAGGGTAGGACTACTTCGGCTCATCCTTGGGTGGATAAGGGTGTTGAGATTAGGGGTCATGAGTTTCATTATTCTATGGTAAAGCCTAGGAGAAGGTATGATTATGCTTATGTTTTGGATAGGGGTAAGGGTATCGAGGGTGGTAAGGACGGTCTGACCGTGGGTAACGTGGTGGCTTCTTATACTCACGTTCACGTTAGGTCGGTGCCGGAGGTTTTCCGTGGGTTCGTGGAGGGGGTGTTCGGTCTTGATGGTGAGGGCCACGGTGGTCGTGGATAACAGGGTCGGGTTCGTGAGGGGGTCTTTCAGGGCGGCCCACGGGCTCTCGATCGTGGTGGAGGTGCCGGAGGAGGGTTTGAGGGTGTTGTTCGACACGGGTCCCTCGGCGGGGTTGTTGTCGGGTAACCTGGAGGCGGCGGGTTTCGGGCCTCTGTTCGATCACGTGGTCCTGTCGCACGGGCACTGGGATCACGTGGGCGGTGCGGGCGTGGTTAGGGGTGAGGTTCACGGGCCTTCCGGTGACGAGGTGGTGTTGGCGGAGGACGTGAGGGTGACGGGTGCGTTCGAGGGTGAGTACGAGGGGAGGCCGTTGCCGGAGAGGGCGTTGGTGGTGGGTGACGTGGCGTTCCTCGGGTGTTGTCATTTCGACGTGGAGGGGTTGTTGGAGGAGTACTCGCCTAGGGTGTTGGTGGGTGGGTTCCACCTGTTGGACGATGTGGAGAGGACGGAGGGGTTCCTGGGGGTGTTGAAGGAGTACGGGGTGGAGGAGGTGTACCCGTGTCATTGCACGGGGTTGGTGTCGTCGGTGCGGCTGTGTGAGGGGTTGGAAGGGGAGCCGGGGTACGTGCCTTTGAGGTTGGAGTGGGAGGTCTAGGCGGCGGGGTCCCTGAAGATCCCTTCTATCTGCGCGAAGATCTGTTCGGTTTTGAAGTGGTTCTGGTCCATGGCGCCGCTGGGGCAGGCGGCGGCGCAGGTTCCGCATCCCTTGCAGAGGGCGGCGGTGACCTCGGCGACTTGGCGGCCGTCCTCGGTCTCTTTGAGTTGGATGGCGCCGTAGGGGCAGAGTTCGACGCAGGTTCCGCACCCGGAGCAGAGTTCCTCGTTCACCTCGGCGACTATGGGTTCTATCTCGACCTTGTCGCTGTTGAGGACGGTGGCGGCCCTGGCGGCCGCGGCGGAGGCTTGGGCGACGGACGTGGGTATGTCCTTGGGTCCTTGGCAGGCTCCGGCGAGGTAGATGCCGTCGGTGGCGGTGTCGACGGGTCTGAGTTTGGGGTGTGCTTCCATGAAGAAGCCGTCGGGTGATCTGGATATGCCTAGGGTTTCCTGGATGTCGTCGGCGGTGGCCCTGGGTACCATGCCGACGGATAGGACGACGAGGTCGTACTCCCTCTCGACGACCTCCCCGAGTAGGGTGTCCTCGGCCCTGACGATGAGGTTCTTGGTCTCGGGGTCCTCGATTATCTCGGCGGGTCTGCCCCTGATGAACCTGATCCCGTACTGTTTCTGGGATCTCTCGTAGTACTCCTCGTAGCCCTTGCCGAAGGCCCTCACGTCCATGTAGTAGATGTCTATCTTGACCTCGGGGTCCTTCTCCTTCATGAGTTGGGCGAGTTTCATGGCGTACATGCAGCAGACGTTGGAGCAGTAGGGGTTGCTGAGGTGTGGGTCCCTGGATCCGACGCACTGTACGAAGGCGACGCGCTTGGGTTTCTCGCCGTCGCTGGGTCTGAGGACCTTGCCGCCGGTGGGTCCGGAGGCGTTGATGAGCCTCTCGAGTTCTATGGAGGTGATCACGTTGTCGTACCTGTCGTACCCGTACTCCTCCCTGACCGTCGGGTCGCAGGTGTCGTAGCCTATGGCGCAGATTATGGCGCCGACCTCGACCTCGATGTACTCGGGTTCCTGGTCGAAGTCCACGGCGTCGGCCTCGCAGACCTCGGCGCAGAGGCCGCACTCGATGCAGTGTTCCTCGTCGATGGTGAACACGGAGGGGACGGCCTGTGGGAAGGGCTTGTAGATGGCCTTCCTGTTACCGAGCCCCTCGTCGAACTCGTTGGGCACCTCTATCGGGCAGACCTCGGCGCAGGCACCGCAGCCCGTGCACGCGTCCTCGTCCACGTACCTCGGCTTCTTC
>JAADCQ010000015.1 GCA_013154335.1 Methanopyri archaeon | reverse complement strand
GATGACCCGGTAGACGTCGTCGAGTATCTCCGGACCGGCCAATATCACCACTCCCAAAGACCGCGGGGAGTGTAGCAGGCCTTGGCGAAGGTGAGGATCAGAGGCATATACTCGACCGCGCTCACGCGCCTGATGCTTGACAAGGGTTTCGAGGTGACCCAACCCTCCGACGATATCCTCGAGCGCTTCCCGGACGAGGAGTTCTCGGAGGGCTCACCCGACGTCGACGTCAACGATGCCAAGGACAGGAACGGCCTCGAGGTGCACGGTAAGACCGAGCCAGCCAGGGAGGTCATCGACGTCCTGAAGGAAGAGGCGAACGCCGCGATCTCGTGGGAAACCGTGGGAGAGGGGAGTATCTTCAAGGGCATCGTCGTGAGCGTCGATTCGAGGGCCGGCGTGGCCGTAGTCGATCTCGGTGGGGGACTCAGGGGCTTCCTAGACGAGCGTGAATCGGAGACCGTGGAGGAAGGCGAGGAACTCGTGGTTCAGGTCGAGAAAGCCCCCAGGGAAGGCCCTCTCAGGTTAACGAAGGACGTCTCGGTCGCCGGGGAGTACGCGGTCCTGGTGCCGATAGAGGGCGTGCGGATAAGCCGGAAGATAAAGGACGAACACGAGAGGGAGAGACTAAGGAGGCTCGGAGAGGCCCTGGTCCCGGAAGGCTGGGGGATAATCTGGCGGACCGCGGCGGCCGAGGCCTCCGGGGACGAGTTGGCCGAGGACATCGAGCGGATCATCGAGAAGAGGAGGAAGATCTTCGAGAAGGCGGAGAAGATGGACGAGCCGGGCCCTATCGAGGAGTACCTGGACGCCATGATAGAGGTTCACGCTCTGACCAAGTCCAAACTCGACGAGATACGGTCCTCCGTCCTTCCGACCATGGTCGGCCATCACTATTTCAAGGCTAGGAGCAGGGCCGCGAGCGTGGCCGTCGATACCGTGGAACCGTTCCTGGATTCTTTGGACGAGGAAGCCGTGGCGGAGAGACTCGTGGAATGCCTCCAGAGGTCCGAGGGCCCCAGGGAAGGGGACAGGATCGATGTCGTTCATATCAAGCCGGGCAAGGGTAAGGTGAAGCTCGGTGGCGATCCGAAGGTAGTCGAGTACGATCCTGTTGAGGGGATTATGAAGGTCAGGCGGGAGATGAAGGGGCCTGGGTACTACGACGGGCTCAACGTCCCAATAGAGGAGGGTGATTACGCCCTCACGACGCTTCCGGACGGTTCTATGGTCACCGTTCACGAGTACTTCAACGCCGACGGCGAGCTGAAGGGTCGTTACTACAACATAGGCACCCCGTTGGAGATCCACAGGGATCACGTGCGCTACGTGGATCTCGAGGTAGACGTCGTGGAAACACCGGAGGGAGACCGTGAGATCATCGATGAAGAGGACCTCGAAAAGGTCGTCGAGGAGGGTTTGATCCCCGAGTCGCTGGCCGAGCTGGCCCTTGAAGTCGCCCGTAAGGTCGAGAAGAGGGGGATGGATGAGGTATCACCCAGGCCCGTTTGGAAGGGGTTGAAAGCCTGAGGAAAGCCGCCGCCAGATGCGAGGGTTGCGGGGCCTGCGAGTCGCGGTGTCCCATGGACGTGCCTAAGAGGCTTTTCAACGCCCTCGTAACCTCGGGCAGGTTGGATGAGGCCGCGGAACTCGTGTCCGAGTGCACGTGTTGCGGGTTGTGCGAGGAGAGATGCCCTCATGGCGTCCCTCACACGGAGATAGTGGCGGCCGTGCGGAGGAACGTGGGGTATTCCCCGCGGGAGGCCGTTCGAAAGGCCGTGAAGGTAGGGTCCCCGTACGGGAGGAAGGAGGAGGACGTCAACGAGCCCCTGGAAGGGGACGTGGTCGCGGTACTGGGTTGTACGATAAGATCGAGACGTGATTGGACCGAGGCTGCCGTGGAACTGGCGTCCAGAGCCGGGTGGGCGACCCTAGGGACCGACGAACCCTGTTGTATGAACTTCGCACGCAAGTACGGGGAGGACGTCCCCGAGAACAACCTTGAGGCTTGGAGGGAGCTGTTCGATGAGTACGAGGATGTAGTAGTGTTCTGCCCCGGATGCCTCGATATGTGTGTGGAGGTCCTGGGTAGAAGACCGCGTCACTACGCGGAGGTCGAAAAGGTGAAGTTCGACGTGCCCGAGGGCGCGCTCTACAAGTCCCCTTGCCACCTCGTGCGCCACGGCGTCGACGACTCGATCCTGGCCCGTCTCCCCGTCGACGTTCCCCCTCGTCGATGGAGGTGTTGCGGTGGAGGGGGAGCCGTGGGGGAGCCTTCGAGGGACGTCGATAGGTGGTTCATGGATAGGGTCACGGTCACTCCGTGTCCTATGTGCGCCCGTACCCTGGAAAAGGCGGGGGTCCGGGTGGTCCCGCTTTGGACCGTGGCCCGGGTCCGATGACGAACCCGCTGTCTGCCGACCCGGAACGCCGAGAGGGATGCGGACGTTACGCACTCCCCGAGGACCCTGAGGGATAGGGGTGAAGCGCGGTGACGCTCACGGAGGAGGACCTGAAGATCATCGAACGTGAGTTGGGTCGGGAACCCGGTAGGATAGAGCTAGCCATGTTCGAGAACCTATGGTCCGAGCACTGCGCCTACAGGAGCACCCGGAGGTTGCTCAGGAAGCTCCCTTCCGAGTCCGAGGACGTGATAGTAGGACCGGGAGACGACGCCGCTGTGGTCAGGGTGGCGGACGGGGTGGCCGTCGTCGTAGGCATAGAGAGTCACAATCACCCTTCCTACGTCGATCCTTACAACGGTGCGGCGACGGGTGTGGGTGGAATAGTCAGGGACGTCCTCTCGATGGGCGGATTTCCCATCGCCCTCCTCGACCCGCTTAGGTTCGGCCCCCTAGAGGAAGAAAGGGTCCCGTACCTGTTCGACGGCGTCGTGAGGGGGATCTCCGACTACGGTAACAGGATAGGGGTCCCCACGGTGGGTGGTGAGCTGGAGTTCGACCCTTCGTACACCAGGAACCCGCTCGTCAACGTGATGTGCGTGGGCGTGGTTGAGGAAGACAAGGTGATACGTGGAAGGGCCGAGGACCCTGGTGACGTTCTGGTGTTGATCGGTAACCGCACCGGGAGGGACGGCATAGGAGGGGCCGCCTTCGCCTCCGAGGAGCTGGAGGAGGGATCGGAAGAGGAGGATCGTCCCGCGGTTCAAATCGGGGATCCGCTGACGGAGAGGTGTCTCATCACGGCCATGAGAGAACTCGTCGACAGGGGTCTCGTGAAAGGGTGCAAGGACCTGGGGGCCGCCGGTCTCACGTGCGCCGCGGCCGAGATGGCGGCCGACGGTGGCACCGGTATCGTGATCGACGTTTCCAAGGTACCGAGAAGGGAGGAAGGTATGGAACCGTGGGAAGTCATGCTGTCCGAATCGCAGGAGAGGATGCTCCTAGTCGTCGATCCCGAGGACGTCGATGAGGTGCTCGAGGTGTGCGAGAAGTACGACCTGGAGGCCGCCGTCGTGGGTGAGGTCACGGACGACGGGTATCTAACAGTGAAGGACGGGGACGAGGTGGTCACCAAGGTCCCCGCCGAGTTCTTGGCCGACGGCGCCCCGGAGATGGAGTGGCCCGAAGAACCGTACGAGTACCCGGAGGACGTCGACGTACCGGAGCCGGATCCCGAGGAACTCGTTGAGAAGGTACTATCTTCTCCAAACGTGTCTCCCCTGCTGGCGGAGTGGGTGTACCGCCAGTACGATCACGAGGTACAGGGTAGGACGATAGTCAAGCCGGGCCACGATGCGGCGGTGGTGTGGCTGCACCACGAGGGCTTGGAGGACGTGGCGTTGGCGCTAGCCACGGACTCGAACCCTAGACACGTGGAGGTGGATCCGAAAGAGGGAACCGCCGGGTGTCTCGCGGAAGCCTTGAGGAACGTGGCGACGGTAGGGGCGAAACCACTCTGCGTGGTGGATTGTCTCAACTTCGGGAGCCCCGAGAACCCGCGCGTCTACTACCAGCTTAGGAGGGCCATCGAGGGGTTGGCCGAGGCCGCGGAAGCCTTCGAGGTCCCGGTGGTTGGGGGCAACGTCAGCCTGTACAACGAGCACGAGGAGGACGGTCCCGTCAAGCCCACCCCTGTGGTCGGCGTGGTAGGGGTCGTGAGAGGGCTGGACCACCTCAAGGACTTCCCGAGGGATCCCGAGGAGGGAGAATCCGTCGTCGTCATCGGAGAGACGAGACCCGAGTTGGGTGGTTCCCTTTACCTGGAGGAGTTCCACGGGATCAAGGGCGGGAAGGTACCGAAGGTTAGGTACGAGGAGGAGAAAGCACTCCATTCGCTGCTCAGGGACTTGGCCCGGATGGAGGTCGTGTCAAACGTTAGGGACGTCTCGACCGGGGGTTTCCTCGCGGTTCTCCCGGAGATCTTCCACGGGGTCGGGGCGGACCTCGACTTATCGAACGTTCCTCACTCGTGTTCCAGGTGGGACGAGATCCTGATGTCTGAATCGCACGGTAGGGCCGTCGTCGTGGCCGAAGACCCGGGTCCAGTGCTGAGCGCCGCCCGGGAGGCTGGGCTTAGGGCGGAGGTGATCGGTGAGGTGACCGGGGATCGCACCCTTAGGGTGGCTGTGGGTGATGTAGAGCTGGAGCTGGACGATGGGTTCGTCGAGGAACTGTGGAGTAGACCTCTTCAACACGTTGATTGAGGGGGACTGATGATAACGTCGGGACCCGAATTCGTCGTCTTCATAGATCATCCGTCCAAGAAGCAGGTTCCGGATCATGAGATAGAGATAGCCAGACGTAGGATCGAGAGATTAGGAGGTAAGGTCGTCTGGTCGGTCGCCGGGAGCCTCCTGAAGTACCACCCGGACGTTCGGTACGTTTCGAGACTTAGAAAGCAGGGATTCGACCTCGCCTTACACCTGAGTCCCGGCTACATCGGTCTCCACAGGACAACCCTCGCCACCGGGGTACCCGAGGGGAAGATAAGGGAGGCCGTCTTGGGGGCTATGCGGATGGTGGACGGGGCCCGTTACCTGACAACCTGCGGGCCCCTTCACACCGCTATCTTCACGGGTAAAGTACCCAGGCGGGGTTGGAAGGACGATCTGGGTCCCGAGCTGCATCCCTCGGTGGTTCACGCCTTGGGTAAAACGGCGAAAGATGTAGGTTTAACCGTACTCATCGGGGTGAGGTCGCCCGACTGGATACGGAACGTTTTAGAGGAGTTAGGGGCCCCATACGTCGAAGGAGTGGGTATAGATCGGTACACGATCGACGATGAGGACCCCGCCAAGGCCGCCGAGATGGTGGCCGATGGAGAGTGCGAAGCCGTGATTGTCCATCCTCAGAAGGACACGTTTAGGAGGTTGCACGAGTTTACTACCGAGTTGAAGAAATTGTTGGAATAATGTTAAAACGCATTTGTGGCCGGGGGGAGGCCCGCCTTGCCCGAGGTCCTGAACGATGAGGATATAAAGCTTTTGAAACGGGTCGTGCTGAGGTTCGCGGACTCCCCCAACGTGGACCCGGACGTCGCGGAGAAGACCGTGGAGATCCTGCTTCACGGTGAAGCGATAGACGAGGAGATAGCGGCCGAGATCAACGCGGACCCGAGGGACGTCAGGAAGGTACTGTACCGGCTGAACGAGAACGCGATAGCAACCTTCCGGAAAGAGATAAGAGACGAGTACCAGTACCCGGTTTACTCCTGGAAACTCAACCTCAAGGACGCACTCAGGAAGTACATCGACGAGCGGCGACGCGACCTGGAAGAAGTCGAAAAGATGCTATCCAACGACCTTAACCACCCCGTGTTCCACTGCGGCAACGAAGAATGCCCGAGATTGACCTTCGAAGAGGCCATGGAGTGCGAGTTCCGGTGCCCCAACTGCGGTGAGATGCTCCACGAGGTTGACGTGAGCAAGGAGAGGGCCCACCTCAAAAGGGTGGCCGAAGAGATCAAGACGGAGATCGAGATGCTCGAGCGCCTCAGGGAAAAGCTGGGTTGAGGGATCCCATCGAGGACCTTCACAGGGTTGGATGCCCGGAGAACGTCATCGAGCACTGCCTCGCCGTCAGGGATCTGGCCGTCGAGATGGCGGAGAGATGTGACGCGGACGTCGATGTGGATCTCGTGGAGGTCGGTGCGATCCTCCACGACATAGGAAGATCAAAGACCCACGATCTGGACCACGCCGTCGTAGGCGCCGAGATCGTGAGGGAACTCGGGTACCCCGAGGAAGTCGCTAGGATAGTCGAGAGACACATCGGGGCGGGCATCACAGCCGAGGAAGCCCGGGAGTTGGGGTTACCACCCAAGGACTACGTCCCCGAGACCCTAGAGGAGAAGATAGTGGCTCACGCCGACAACCTCGTGTTCGGAACGAAAAGGGTACCGTTTCGTCGGGTACTCGACAAGTTTCGGTCTAGGCTGGGGCCTGACCACCCGTCCGTCCGTAGGCTTATCGAGCTGCACGAGGAACTGGTGGGCATCGACGCGGTGCCACCGGAGCTCAGGTGAGACCGGGGGATCACCCGTTGCTGAAGGTTGTGGACGTCACCGTGCTGGAGAAGGTGTACAGGAAAGGCGCCGAGGAATCCCTGGTGACGCTCCTCTCGGACATAGTCTCGAGGTACGAGGACGTCAAGATCGATGAGGTACAGCCGTCGTTCAGGAAATGGGCCCGCGTCAGGCTCAAGGGTGAGGGTGACGTCGAGTCCTGTGCCTCCGAGATCGTAGCCGAATACGACGAGGTCAGGACCCTGCCGGAGGTCGAGGAGGGTGACGTCATCTACGGGAAGATAATAGACCTGTTCAAAGTGGGCTACGGTGTGTACGTGGATATCGGCGTGGTGGGTCCTCAAGTGACGGATGCGCTTATTCCCCTGTACACGCTGAGGGAACAGCTGGCCCACGGCGTGAAGGCGTCGGTCAGAGACATAGGGAGGAGCTTTGGTTTCGTCGAGAACCTACCCTTGGAGGTCGAGATAGTCGAGGTCGATAGAGAGGGAGGGGAGATCGAGGCCAGGCTGACCGAAGATCAGGCTTACTACCTCCTAGAGATGGCGGCGGACCCCTACGATAGGATCATGGTCTCAGGGATGACAAGGAAAGGTCTGCAAAGGGCCTTCAAGAGAGCCGGCGTGGCCAGGTTCGTCAGGAGAATAGAGAGGTGGGGACTCCTGGAGAACGAGGTGATACTCGACGAGGGGGTCGATGCTCCCGGTATTCTAGCCAAGGTAGGCCCGTACCTACCCGGATGCGACGTCGAACTCGTGTACGATGACAAGTTCATCGAGAGACTGGGGTTCATCCCGAGCCCGGAGGGTCCCATTCACGTCGGATGAGCGGCCGGGACCCGGGGGCGTCACCCCCTGGGATTACCCGGCCGCGTCGGCTCCCCGGTACAACCCCAAGGGGTCCCCTGACTCGGGCGATACGCCCCGGGATGAGGGGGATCGCAAGCCGCCGGGGACATTCCCCCCACGTACGAGATCTTCCAGGGTGACCTCCACGCCTTTCAACGTCTCCTCGAACTCGTTCCACCCGGGCACCGTCACCTTCTCTTGAGCCTCGAACTCGTACCACGCGGCGATCACGGCGCATATCCCGGCGAACACGCTTTCCCAGTCCGTGTAGTCCCAGTTACACCAGGCATGAAGGGCCACCGCCTCGACGTAAGGCAGGGACCCCAACACCCCGTGGATTACCATCCTGTCAAGAAGGTAACCCGGGACGGGCTCCGCCCATCCGGCTTCCACGTGATTCACGAACTCTATCGCCCCTAAGATGATGCCCGTCTCCAGTGGTGAGAGATCGAAAACCGCGGCGCATATCCTCTTGACCCACTCCTCGTAGAGCGGAGGGATGAGCGCGTCCCAGGGCGAGTAGTCTCCCTGCCACATGAAACCCAGGCCTAGCGCGTAGAACACGTCCTTCGCCAGTCCGTAATACAGCAAAATTTCCTCGTAATAAAGCAGGTACTCCACGGCCGCGGCCTCGAACACGTTCAATAGGGGCGCCGGCTTCAGCGAGTCGTCGAACCGAAGGAACACCCCTGTGGCATGGAGGACCCTGGCCACGGTCGCCAGAACCTTCGCCAGGAAGAAGGCCGTGGTCACGGTCAGCATCGGGTACACCGTGATCGACTCGAACACCCACGGTGCCACGGTTACCCAGGACGGCGTCACGGCTTCCGCTATCCCGGGTAGTTCCAGAAGGAACGACCACGTGGAAACGTATCCAGGGTCCTCGAGGGCCTGCAGCGCCGCCCCCAGCGCCCCCGGAAGCGAAGAAGGATCGGGCAACGCTTGAGACAGTAGGTAGGACACCACGGCATCCGGGGTTGGAAACAGCAGGGCTCCATCCCGGGAGACGAGGGCGGGCGGTCCTCCGATCATCGAGATGCCGTCCTCCGATACCTGGACGGACCGTAGCGAGGAAAACGTCGTCGGGGAGCCCTGGGCGGGTTCTACGGTTCCGCCGGGGACGGAAACCGACACGGCTCCACCCGTGACGTTTACGATTAGATCGAAGCCCGGGTCCTTCCAGTCCACCCCCGCGATACCTCCCGGCTGGATGTTCTGAACGTACGCGGCGCCCCGCCCCGTGGACGCGTTGATGACGGAAATCGAGTCCGACCCGAGGTACACGACGTACGGGGTTCCATCCGCCGAGACGACGATCCTAGGTAGGGGCCAGTCGCCCGCGTCGGTCTTGAAATCGTTGACGTTGACCAAGAGGTAGTCGGGAGGCACTGATACGGGACCCTGGTAGGTGCAAACGCATCCGTTCGATAGCGTTACGTCACCCACGCAGCCGGGCTTGATCACCAGTTCCCTCCCGTCGTAAACCGCCACGTAGTCGGAGATATCCTCGGATAGGTGAGCGCCTTCCTCGACGACCACCGGGGGAGGGGACGAGGACCACTCGTGAACTAGTTCGACGTAGAGCGATAGTCCCTCCTGGAGGGTGTCGCGGTATTCCGTCAGGACGGTATCGGCCGTGAGGCAAGAACAGGGCCCGATGACAACCAGTACCGTGAAAATGGCCGCGGGAAGACCTCTCAGCGGTTGCACCCCCGGTGGGAACCGTTAATACCCTCCAGGGTCGACGGGACCCGGGGGTAACCCGGTCCATGACCGACTCGTTACCTCTGGTAGCCATACTCGTGGGCATGGTACTAGGGGCCGCCTCGGTAGCGAACCCGAACGGCGAAGTTATCAAGAAGGTTAGGGAGTTCGACGCCAACCACGCCCTCCAGTTCGCCAAGCAGATCTGCAAGCTCGGCCCCAGGTACGACGGTAACAAAGCCGAGCTCAAGGCCGCGGACATGTTCGCGTCGGCGCTCCAGAAGTACGGTCTCAAGGTCACGAAAGAGAAGGTCCCTCTGGGCGGGGGCAAGTACACGTACAACGTGATCGCTGAGATCCCGGGCACCAAGGAGCCCAACAGGTACGTGATCGTAGGTTCCCACATCGATTCACCGGGCTTCTGCGAGGGTGCGACGGACGACGCCGCGGCGCTGGGGATCCAGGTCGAGATGGCCCGGGTCCTTGCCAAGAACTTCCGACCGGAGAAGACCGTCCTCATCATAGGGTTCGGAGGCGAAGAGCTGTGGTTCAAGGGTTCCAAGTACTTCGTGGAACACCACCCCGACGTCGTCAAGAACTGTGACGCGATGATAGACCTCAACTGCGTGGGGGCGGGAGAGGACGTATTCCTAACGAGACACAGTTCGCTACCCAGTCCCGTGAACGGTGACCCACACCTGATTCAAGTGCTGAAGTCGTGCGCCGAGAAACTAGGGTTCCCGGTGACCGTCGGGGACACCACCTACCCTAGCGACACGTGGCCGTTCTACCACAACAAGATCAGGAGATGCCCCGTCTGCCAGGTGATGAACCAGCCCTTCAAGGTGGCACCGTGGAGCGAAGCCAACACCGCGGACAAGCTGAGCGCCAAGGACATGGAGAAAACGGGCGAGACTGTCACGTTGGCCGTTGTCGAATTGACGAACGCCAAGATAGCGTCCAAGCCGTTGTGGGAGGTACAGGCTTCGCAACAGGGCGCCAAAGGAGGGCAGGGATACTTCTCACCGGTGTGGTTCCCCGTGGCGCTATCCGGTCTGCTCCTAGCCCTGCTGGCCCGCAGGCGTCTCTTCTAACCCTCCAACGTTTTCTTCCACGGCGCTGAGTGGGGTGTCCCCCGCCTTGAGGGCCCTCCTCATCGTCGACATGCTCAGGGATTTCGTCGAGGAAGGAGCTCCACTCGAAGTACCGGGTGCCAAGGACTTCGTCCACAAGATCGCCCACCTCGCGGAGGCGTTCAGGTCCTCGGGGGACCTCGTCGTACACGTTTGGGACGAGCACCCTCCGGACGATCCGGAGTTCGAGATATGGGGACGACACGCCGTGGTGGGGTCCCCCGGATCCCAACCGGTCCCCGAGTTGAGACCCGAGGAGGAGGATGTGATCGTGAGGAAAAGGAAGTACAGCGGCTTCTACTGCACGACCTTGGATCACGACCTACGGGTCAGAAACGTGCGCGAACTCTACCTGACCGGGGTCTGCACCGACGTCTGCATCATGTTCACGTGCATCGACGCTATCCAAAGGGGTTACGACGTCAAGGTGATCGAGGACTGCGTGGCGTCCATCGATGAGGAGTCCCACGAGTTCGCCCTGCGTCACATGGAGAGGATGGGCGCCGAGTTGATCAAGTCCGATGACTTGCTGAGGTAGGGGTGCCGAACCGTTGAGAAGGATCCTGGCGCTCGTGGACGGGGAGCACTACATCCCGGTCACCAAAGAGGCCCTGGAGAAGGTGGAGGAGGAACTCGGGGAGCTCGTCGGGGCCGTGTTCATAGGCGGTACCGAGAAGATAGGAACCCCGGAGGACGTCAAGGAGAAGCTCGGCGTGAAGGTGTGGCTACCCGAGGAAGAAGGGGACGGCCCTCCGATCGATCTGATAGAGAAAGTCGTGAAGGAACACGACGTCGACGTGGTCCTGGATCTGAGCGACGAACCCGTGGTCAGTCCCGACGACAGGTTCCTAATAGGGTCCGCCGTTCTGGAGGCCGGGGCGGAGTACTGGGGGCCAGATTTCAGGTTCGAGCCCGTGGAGTTCCACGACGTCCTGGAAAAACCCTCGATGAGGATAATCGGGACCGGGAAGAGAGTCGGCAAGACCGCGGTCTCCGCCTACGCGTGTAGGGTCCTTCACGCACGTGGGTACAACCCGTGTGTGGTTGTGATGGGGAGGGGAGGCCCCGAGGAGCCCGAGGTGGTGAGAGGTGACGAGATAGAACTGACACCGGAGTACCTGCTCGAGCAGGCCGAGAGAGGCAAGCACGCCGCCAGCGATCACTGGGAGGACGCGCTGCTGAGCAGGATCCCCACGGTTGGGTGCAGGAGGTGCGCGGGAGGCTTGGCCGGCAAAACGTTCGTCACCAACATGGTGAGGGGAGCCGAGATAGCCAACGAACTCCCGACCGATTTCGTCGTCGTCGAGGGTAGCGGTGCCGCGGTACCCCCGATAGAGACGGACGCAGGGATCATCACCGTGGGCGCCGCACAACCCCTGAGGCATATCGGTGGGTATTACGGTCCCTACAGGATAAGGATGTGCGATTTAGCCGTGGTCACCATGTGTGAGGAACCGCTGGCGGACGAGAAGAAGGTGAAGGAAGTCGAGAGGACTGTCCGTAGCGTGAAAGAGGGCATAGAAGTCGTGCTCACGGTCTTCAGACCCAAACCGACGGCCGACGTGGAAGGGAAGAAGGTCGTCTTCGTGACGACAGCCCCGGAGGAGGTCGTACCGAAGCTCGTCGAGCATTTGGAGGAGGAATACGGGTGTGAAGTCGTGGGTACGTCGCCTCACCTAAGCAACAGGCCCAAACTCATGGAAGACCTGGAGAAATACATCGGAGAGGCCGAGGTCCTGCTGACCGAGTTGAAGGCCGCCGCCGTTGACGTCGCGACCAGGGTGGCGTTGGAAAAGGGTTTGGACGTCGTCTACGTGGACAACGTGCCGGTGGCGGTGGGAGGGGATTACGACCACGTAGGGGATGCCGTGGAAGAGGTCGCCAAGCTGGCCATAGAGAGGTTCGAGGGCTGACTTCCCTCCCCTCCCAATTCGTTACGAAAATCGTAACGATAACGGGGGGGTTTCGGGTGACCGAAGAACCCCCCTTCGTGTTGGAATCGCCCAGCCCCGAAGAGGTGCTGAGAAAGGTGGCCCCGTACCTTCACGGGACGCCGAGGTACCCCGTCGTGATCGCAGGGATGTGCACGGCGAGGTACGAGGGAAGAGCCTCCTCGAAGGCGGGACCGGCGGTCAGGATAGCGATCTGTAAACCGGACGGCACTTTCATACTCCATAACGCCATGGAGAAGAGAGAACCCACGAACTGGAACCCGGCCCCCTCGGTACAGAGACTAAGGACGGACGGCGGGAACCTCGTTCTCGTATCCAAACGCTTGGACGTACCCGAGACAGTCATCGTCACGTTCGAAGACGTCCACGCGGCCATGGTCCTGCCGAGGTCCGTAGGGGACTCCAGGGCTTCGAACGCCCCGTCCGCGTTCACCATAAGCAGGACCCACGAAGAAATGGTGAGGTACATCCTCGAGAACCCTAGTAGGATAGACCCCTCCCTGCTGCCCCCGGAAGGACCCCCGGAGAGGCACACCGAGGTGGAGTGCGGTGCCGGGATAGCGGACGTGGTTTTGAGGGACGAGAAAGGGAGGTTGGTCGTCATCGAGGTGAAGAGGGCCAGGGCGGATATCAACGCCGCCGCCCAATTGAAGAGGTACGTGGACGCGTTCAGGGAGGAGAGGGGCGAGAGCGTTCGAGGTATCCTGGTCGCCCCCGACGTCACGAAGGGATGCGAGAAGTACCTCAGGAAGCATGGGCTCGAATGGAGGAGACTGAGGCCGGAGGACGTAGAAAGAGCGGAAGAGGGACCCACGTTGGACGACTTCCTGGGGTGATCCAGGTTTGGCAGTGAGGGTCAAGGTGTGTGGGATGACGAGGGTAAAGGATGTGGAAGTGGCCGACGAGGCGGGAGCCGACGCGATCGGATGCATAGTGGACGTTCCCGTCCACACCCCCAGGGAGGTCCCCCCCGACACCGCCGAGGACATCCTATCCACGGCGTCCCCCTACGTCACAAGGGTCGTAGTGACGATGGGGAAACCTCCCACGGTGGAGGAAGCGGACGCCGTTCAACTACACGGGGACGAGGCCCCGGAGGACTGCGAGAACGTCGCTGAAATGGGCTACAGGGTCGTGAAAACGCTGTGGGTGGACGACAAGGGCGTACTGTGGCTCGGTGACGACATCGTCGATGAAAACACGCTCAATTCGTACGAAGAAGTGGTGGACGCGTTCCTCCTGGACACGAAGACGGGCGTCCGAGGAGGTAGCGGCCTGACCCACGACTGGAACGCTTCCGCGGAGGTCGTGAAACACGTCGACGCTCCCGTCATCCTCGCCGGAGGTCTCACGCCCGATAACGTGGAAGATGCCATCAGAACGGTTCGTCCGTACGGGGTCGACGTTTCCTCGGGGGTCGAATCGGAGCCGGGCGTGAAGGACCCGGTTCTGGTCCACGAATTCGTCAAGAGAGCGAAAAAAGTGGGTATGGAGAGGTGGTGAGGGGCGTCACCACCCGGAGGTCGGAGGCCTGGTTGGTCCCCTGACGGTCCTCCGCGCGAACCTCAGCGCCCCAATAGTCACTATCAGGAGCGCTATCACCGCCAGGTACCGGAGATACCTCGGTATAGCGGCACCCGCGGCGGCCGATCCTGTCTTCTTCATCAGCCTACCACCGGCTACGGATTTCGAACCGCCACGGGCCGATGGAACCGACGATCCGGAGGCTACCTTACCGTTGATGGCGCGCCCCTGGAGGGATATCGAAGTCACCCGACCGGACCGGCCCCCCGGGGCCCCCGGTAGCCCGGGTCGATGGGCGGGGGTTACCGTTCGCTTCTGCTGACCTGCGGTTGTCGATAGTGCCCCCATAGCCCTGGCCAACGCCCTGGCCAAAGCCTTCAACGCCGAAGACAAAGACCCCGTGCCGGAGGATCCGAGGGTCGAAGACGCGGCGGTACCACTCGTTGTCCCTGACCTTCCGATCGTGTTCCCTGTCACCCCGTTGGTCACCCTTCCCGTGGCCGTCCCGCGGGCTACACCACCGTTGGCGTTGACCACGGGACCCGAGGGCGAGCCCCTGATCCCGCTGGTCATGGACGTCGACGTGGGGGAGCCTACCGCCCTCAGGTTGGGATTGAGACCGACGGACATCGGGTTGGGTACGAAGGCCCCGACGAACCCCGACACGCTCATCAACACCTGAGCCAACGCCGGGTTGGCGACTTCGGCGTAACATCCACAGTGCGTCTTAGTGACCTTCAAGACCTCCACGAACGTTTGAAACGCCAACTTCTTGGCGAATTCCAAGGCCTTCGAGGCCCAACTTTCCGACGTTCCTTGCACGGCTGATACGGCCACGGCCCCGTACGTCACCGAGAGGAGCGCTTTGGAGAAGGATTCGTCCGAGAACAGTCCGTACACCTTCACGGATAGGGATTGAAGAACGAACGGCTGGATCCTCTCTATCCTCTCCACGACCTCCTTGTCGCACAACACGTTGGTCACAAGCTCGTAGTTGAGCTGGGCCACGACCGATACCAGGTCGGCCAAGTCGGGGTTCACGGCCGCCCCCCGGGCCACATCCTCGACGAAAGGCTCGAACGCCACCGCCAACGCCATGAGCCTTTCCGCCACGTTGAGTAGTCTCTCGACGTCGCCGACACTCGATATGTGTTCGAGCCGCTCCGGATTCAGTTCGGAGAGGTGGATGTAAGCCCCCAAGACGCGCTGAAACTTGACGACACCCGGTTTACCCGATAGTTCGTCGATCGCGTACACCGGAGGGGCCATCACCGGGTTTCCGCCGTAGACGTACCCCTCGACGGCTACGAGACCACCTAAGAACTCCACCACATCCTCCGACAGCGGGCCGTACGTTCTATCGGTGATAGGCTTCACTATGGTGGCGACGGCAAGGAGATCCAGTATCAAGTCGTCCTCCGATTCGACGAAGCCCCACGGCGTCCAGAGGAACGACAGCTTGGCCAGCGCGGATGCCGACAGTCTCCTCCAGAGCTCGGCCACCTTGGCGCCTCCTATCTTCTGGACGACCGCCAGGGTGCCGACGTTGAACGATTGAGGGACGTAGACACCCAACGCGGCGAAGGCCGCCGTCTTCGGGTCCATCCCCTTTCTAACGTCGAGTAGGAACTTCGCCAGCCAAGCCCCGTAGACGATCTCTGGAACCTCTAGCGTCCCCACACTGACACCGGAGCGCTCCACGTAAGATCTCAGAGCCTCTAGACCCTCATCGAGGAGCCTCTTGTCGATGCCCACGCTCCTGAGCTCGGAGATCAACCGCTCCGCCGGACCTGACTTCACTTTCTCGCTCACCGCCTGCAAGAACCGATCCAGCGCCTGCCGGGCCTCGTACCGCTCGGACCCCTGGAGAACGGCGGCGGCCTTTGCGACTATCATCGCCTTGAACGCCGGTGCCTCCCCTATCAACGAATACAGGGCCGCGTTCATCAGCACCGGGGCGTAGCCGACACGTCCTCGAACGACCAAGGTGGAACCCACGGGCTCGACGCCGAGCAACCTCAGCAGCGTCGCTAAGGACACGCCTCTATCGTTCACGACGTCGGTCGACGTCACGACGAAGAAGCAGGACCTAGACGGGAGCTCCTCCACGAGCTGCGACGACAGGATCCACGCCAATTTACTGGGGATATCCACCGGGTTGATCACGTAAAGCATCCTACCCGTCGGAAGGACCGACTCGTCCTCCAACGGGTCGCCCGGTGGTCCAGGAGGCACCGCTTCGCCCCGTAGGGCTTCGATGAAGTCCTCGTACTCCATCAACGCGGACTCGACCAGGAGGCGTTCCCACCTCTCGGCTTCTCTCGCCAACCTCGGGTCCTTCTCCTCCAGCGCCTTTAGATCGGTGGCTATCCGTTTCCACTCCTCCCAGGCGCGCTGTAACTCGACCAAAGCTTCCTCACCGTGTCGAAGGAGGTAGGACACCGAGAGTAGATCCTCCTTGCCCAGCTCCTTGAGGTACTCCTCGAACAGCGCCGAGGATATCCAAGCGCTGGCCTCCCTCTCCGAGAGCGCTCCGAACACGTGCGTCGTCAGGACTCCCCTGGCGTAGGTGTACCCCTCACCGGACGCCTGCATCGCGTGGATGAGGTTGTGAAGCTCGGCCACGAAAGCCGCGAACTTCTCGGGGTTTTCGGATATCCTTACCACGTCCTGCCAGGTCATTTTCGGATTCAACCACTTGTACACCTTGGTCACTTTCAGCAGATCCAGTATAACGCGCTTAAGGCGCTCCGGCACCTTACCCACGGCGCCGAACACGTGGAAACAGCCGTGGAGCAGGTTGATGAGAACCTCGACGTAGAACCCCGCCGCAGTGTCGGGTGCCGGTGGTAAGTGGTCGATCACCAGGGCTTGAAGTCTCCACTCGACGTTCGGTAACTCTCCGCTGGTCGGACACCAGATGTACACGATGGGAACCGTCCCTGCGAGTACCACCGGGAAGTCCATGTGGGATGGAAGCGTTTTCTTGAAAGGTAGCCAGGCGAGCGTACCGTGGGTCCCGACGTGTACTATCACGTCCACATGTCTGGACATGTACCAGTAGTAGGCTAAGTATTCGTACGTGGGTGGGATGTATAGCGAGTGCGTGAATGTCACGCTTGAGAGGAATCCTCTAAGCGGTTGTGGCGCTATCCAGACGTGTCCTAGTTTGAGACACGGTATGAAGAAGTATCGTCCTCCGTAAACGATCATGTACTTACCGGGTGGTGGTCCCCATCCGAACGGTCCCAGATGTTCGGGTATCACGCCGAACAACTCCAGTGCCTTGGACCTCGGGATATGTTCCTTGATGTACTCCTTCTCCCACCTCCAACCCTCGTGTACCAGCGCCATGGCTTCCTCCTTGAGTTCGACATCACCGAGGGATCCCTCGAGGTACCGTACGCAGTCCTTCTCCAACCGTTGTAGCCCTTCGATCAGCGACTCGGGCGCACCCAGAGATCTCAGGAACGCGGCGACCGAATCGACCAGCGTGGATGCGGCTCTCGCGAAGGTTTTGGCGGCCTCCTCCGGATCCTTCACGTTCTTCCTCAGGAACACGGCGTAGGCGTACAGGAAACCGGGCAGCCCGTACTCGACGTACATCCTGTCGGGCTCGGGTAAGGACTCGAACCACCTTTCGAAGTCACGAACGGGGACGAGCACACCGGTTTCACCCTTCAGGTCCCTGGCGAGCCACCAGCCGACGTTCGACGCGTGAAGCGCTATCTCCTTCGCTAGCTCTGGAGCCAGTTCCTCCGCTATCTCGTGCACGCGGTTCAACGCCTCCAACGCGTCCTTCAGGTCCCCGTGTCGGTAGTACCGCGCGGCTTCCGACTCCAACTCCGCTATCTCGTCGAGATCCTTCGTCCACTCGTCCCTATCCGGCCACCAGGACGGGAACGACACGAGGTAGCCGTGGGCCTTCAAGTCTGCGAGCATCACCACGAGGCTCGCGGGTACGTCCAAGCCCTCGCCGGAGATCGACTCCCTTCCGGGCGGCCAGTTGTTGTACTCGAGGAGCACTATCACGTCCGTGGGCGGCTTCTCCGAGAGGCGTTTCCACGCCGCTTCGAGTTCCTCCACGATCTTCATGTTCTGGACGTAGGGGGCCCCGGAGGGGAACCTCGTCGGTACCGTCACAAGGTACCCCTTGGACTCCGGTACCACCACCTGCTGGACGAACGTGGGGGGTGGGGAGCCGTAGACGTCGGCGAAGTACTCGGAGGGTGGTTCTCCGGTGGTCGGCTCGTGGAACCGTACGGTTGTGGACGTGGAAGGGTGCACCACGGTAGCCAGGGCCAGGGCGAGGACCAGCGTCGCTCGTGCTACCCGTGACATCATTGGGGTTCCCCTCCGGCTCACGACCGCCCGCGATAGTAAGCCATAAAATCGTTTCTCACATTCCGACCGTGTCCGGAAGGTAGTACCGGAGGGGGTGATCGTAATACGAAGATTAGCGATTCTATTGGCGGCTTTAGTAACGACGCTGGCCGTGCCGGCCGCCACGTCGGCTAACCTAACGCCGACCCCGACCGACCAGGGGTCTCAGCAGCTGGAGAAGTACAAGGAGATCTACCTGGCGGCGTTCAGGATAAACCTGGCAGGCAGCCTCCTGACCAGCTCGCTGAACAAGATAGCAGGGTTCCACCCACCGTGTGGCCTGACACTGGTGCCGGAAGCCTACCCGTACATGGCGCTGAAGGACGACCACAAGTTCATCTACACGGTGTTCGAACCGATGGACACCGCCCAAGCGACCTCCTGGACAGAAGTCGCCCCGGGTGACTTCAAGGCCCTTGTGAACCTGTACGACAAGGAGCTAGAGGACCACTGGTTCCACAGGATCGAGCTGGTCGTCGAGAACATCCAGGCGCCGGCCAAGTGGGCTATGAAGGTTCACGAGGAGACGCACGCTTGGGAGGGAGCCACCGACGTCATAGGTACGACCTGGGAGGAGTGGATCAAGGAGAAGAACTCCGGTAGCCTGGACCTGAGCAAGGTCAAGACCGCGATCTGCTCCAGGACACTGGCCGT
>JAADCQ010000008.1 GCA_013154335.1 Methanopyri archaeon | reverse complement strand
GGGTGTCCGGGCGGCCACGCGGCGACCGCCGTGGGCATCAGGGCGGCGAGAAGCAGGGGGAGCACGATCCACCTCAAGTTCGAATCCCCCCGGACTTCCCTTCAGGTCCTCGTTAAATATTCAACGTGAAGCAAGGGGATGTTTCGGGTCCATGGAGACGGGGTTACCGTCGGACCCGGAAGACATCATAGAGGTGCTCGAGAAGTACTCCCCGTGCGATCACTGCCTCGGCAGGGCGTTCGCCCGACTTCTCACGGGTCTCTCCAACGGGGAGAGGGGTAGGGCAGTCAAGCTCACGCTCGCGATGGCGGCCCACCGGGAAGAGGACGAGGACACGCTCTCCCTGCTCGCGTCCACGGGCCTCGAGGAGGCGGCCGCGGTGCTGGGCGAGGACGTGGAGGTCTCGAGGTGTCGGGTGTGCGGGGACGTCATGAGGAGGCTCGATGAGTGGGCCCGGGTGGCCGCCGCCGAGTTGGACGGTTGGGAACTGAACGGTTTCCTCGTGGGTTCCCGTTGGCCCGATGGTGTGCTGAGGACGGAGCGGGAGATGTGGGAGATCTTGGGGGTGAAGGGGGAGCCCATCAAGCGGGACTTCAACCGAGAGGTCGGGAAGAGGGTGTCCGAGTGGATCGACGTCGAGGGGGGCGTGGAGGGGGCGGATGCCGAGCTGATCTTCGATTTCAGGGTGTCCTTGGACGACCCGAAGGTGGAGCTCCACGTGGAGCCGGTGTACGTGAGGGGTAGGTACAGGAAGCTCATGAGGGGGTTACCACAGTCCAAGTGGCCCTGTCCGGCGTGTAGGGGGGCGGGGTGCGAGAGGTGCGGTTTCACGGGTAAGGTGTACTTGGAGTCGGTCGAGGAGCTCATCGGTCTGGTCCTCAGGGAGGAGTTATCGGCGGAGTCTCACAGGTTCCACGCCGCCGGGAGGGAGGACGTGGACGTGCGTATGTTGGGAAGGGGTAGGCCGTTCGTGATGGAGGTCCTCTATCCCAGGAGGAGGTCGCTGGATCCGGGTAGGGTGGAGGAGGGTGTGCGTCGAAGGTTCGGGCATCTGGTGGAGGTCGTGGACGTGGACGTCGGTGGTCCTTCGGACGTGGAGAGGGTGAAGGGTCTCTCCGGGTCGGCTCTCAAGGTGTATCGGGCCGTGGTGTTCTTCGAGGATGACGTGGATAGGGGCGTTCTGGTCGACGCGTTGGAGGAGTTGGAGGGTGCGGTGATAAGGCAGAGGACGCCGTTGCGGGTGGTCCATAGGCGGGCGGACAAGGTGAGAGTGAAGAGGGTGCATGAGGTTAGGCTGCTCGAACACAAAGGTAGTAAAGCCGTGTTGAAGTTGACGTGTGATCCGGGCCTGTACGTCAAGGAGTTGATATCAGGGGACGAGGGTCGTACGGTCCCGAGTCTCGCCGGTTTGGTCGGTGTGCCGGCCGAGTGCTGGAAGCTGGACGTGCTCGATGTCCTGGGGGAGTGGTAGCGTGGGTATGACCGTGGACGAGACCAGGTGTCTGGGATGCGCCGCGTGCGCGGCGATCTGTCCCGAGGACGCCTTGACCCTGGTCCGAGGGACGCCCGAGTTCTCGGAGGATTGCACGGAGTGCTCGTGGTGCGCCAAGGTTTGTCCGGTGGGCGCCATAAAGAGGGAGGGGTGAGCCGCCGTGACCGAGAGGTACGACGTGGTGGTGGTAGGAGCCGGTCCGTGCGGTTCGAGGGCCGCGCTGGAGGCCGCGGAGCGCGGGTGCGACGTGCTGGTCCTGGAGAAAGGGGCGGAGATAGGCGTCCCGAAGCAGTGCGCGGAGGGTATCAGTCATCAGGGTCTGGAGGACGCGGGTATAGAGCCGAGGGACGAGTGGATATCGCAGGAGATAGAGTCCTTCACGATCTTCGCGCCCAACGGTGAGGAGCTCCACGTGATCCCGCCGGACGGTGGTTACGTCCTGGAGCGTAAGCTCTTCGACAAGTGGTTGGCGGCGGAGGCGGCGAAGGCGGGTGCCGAGATACGCGTGAACTCGCCGGTGATCGACGTGGTCAAGGAGGAGGGTCGCGTCAAGGGTGTGGTCGTGGACACGCCCTCCGGGCCCGAGGTGGTGGAGGCGGAGGTCGTGATCGCCGCGGACGGTATCGAGTCACGCGTGGCCAGGGCGGCCGGGTTGGCGGAGCCGTTGGACCCGGATGACATGTGTACCTGCGCCCAGTACGAGATGGTGGGTGTGGACCTGGAGGACGAGCACTCGCTGTACTTCTTCGTGGATCTGGAGTGGTTCCCGGGCGGTTACTTCTGGATATTCCCGAAGTCCGGAGGGAGGGCCAACGTGGGCTTGGGGATAAGGGGTACGGAGTCCGATCCGGGTAGGGCGAAGGAGATCCTGGACAGGGCGATCGAGGAGCATCCCGTGATCTCGGAGCTGGTGGGCGAGGCGAAGGTGTTGGAGCTCAACGTCGGTGGTGTTCCCGTCAGCGGGCCTATCGAGAGGACGTACGACGATGGTATCATGGTGGTGGGGGACGCGGCGAGGCAGGTGAACCCGCTGACCGGCGGTGGTCTTCACTCGGGGATGGTGTGCGCCAGGATAGCGGGTGAGGTTGCCGCGGAGGCCGTGGAGGAGGGTGACGCTTCGGCGTCCGTCCTGAAGAGGTACGAGAAGGAGTGGAGGAAGGAGCTGAAGAGGTACGATTTCTTGAAGGAGGTCTGCGAGACGCTGCGGAAGATGGACAACGAGGCGTTGAACAGGCTGGCGGAGGCTCTCGACGACGAGACCCTCATGGCGATAGTGAGCGGGAAGGGCAGGAAGAAGGCCCTGATGAGGTTGGCGAAAGAACTGAAGAGCGATCCGTCCTCGGTGTCCAAGTTCGGGTCGCTGCTGATAAAGTACGTGATGAAGACCGGTTGGTGAACGCTCCCCCGTCCCGGCTACATCCCTTCCCAGCGGCGGTGTGAGGTCGGAGGCGTCCCCTCCGCCGATGAGCGCCGTTGCGTACCGGGCCGGGATAGACCCGGGGGAGGCCGGGCCCCGGGCCCGAGGCGATGACCCCGAAACCCCTTCACACCACGGCGGCGGCCAGGGCGACCGCCGTCACGACTAGGCCCGCGACGACGCCTATCTTCTCGCCCTTGGTGGGTTCCGTCGGCCCTTGCACCCTGACGCTACCGCACTCGGGGCACTTCCACGCGGGTTCCCCGCATATCACTGTCCTCTCCATCTCGGTCCCGCAGGCTTCGCACGAGGGCATCCTTCCGGTCCTTCCCCGTGTCGGGAGGTTTCGGTTTCCCTTCGGGTTGCCCGAGCCGTAACGGACCCGTGTATATCAATGTTTCCTCACGTAGACGTACAGGGGTAAGTTACGGTGAAGGGAGAGGTTCCCCGCGTGGTGATAGCGGGTTCCTCGAGTGCATCCGGGAAGACCGTCATAACGGCGGCCCTCCTGAGGGCCCTCGTCAGGGAGGGGTACGACGTCCAGCCCTTCAAGGTCGGTCCCGACTACATCGATCCCTCCTACCACCACCTCGCCACAGGCAGGCCTTGTGGTAACTTGGATACGTTCCTGTTCAAGGAGGACCACGTGAAGTGGCTCTTCAGGAACCTCGCGTCCGACGCGGATCTCGCGGTCGTGGAGGGCGTCAGGGGGTTGTACGAGGGGATAGGTGCGGTCGGCGTCAGGGGTAGTACCTACCACGTGTCCGAGGTCCTCAACGCCCCGATAGTCCTGGTGGTGGACGCCAAGAGCCTGACCAAGAGCGTGGCGGCCGTGGTGAAGGGTTTCAGGGAGCTGGAGGGGGCCAACATCGTCGGTGTCATACTGAACAGGATAAGGTCCGAGGTTCACCTCCGTAAGGCGGTGAGGGCCCTCTCTAAGTTCGTCCCGGAGGTCCGTGTCCTGGGGCACGTCCCGAGGGACGAGAGGTTGAAGGTCGAGTACAGGCACCTGGGCCTCGTCCCCACGCCGGAGAGACTCGAGGAGTTGGACAGGTGGCTGGAAGGTGCGGCGGACGTCGTGGCCGAGGGCGTGGACATCGACGCCCTCGTGGGGCTCGCCGAGGAGGCGTCGGGGTACGTGGGCCCGGGTGAAAAGCCGTGGAGGGTGGAGGAGAACCCGTGCACGGTGGCCGTCGCGAGGGACGAGGCGTTCAACTTCTACTACCCGGAGAACCTGCAGGCGCTCGAGGAGTGCGGGGCCGACGTGAAGGAGTTCAGTCCCGTGGCCGACGAGCCGGTACCCCCGGACGCGGACGCCCTGTACCTGGGCGGTGGTTACCCGGAGCTGTTCGCGTCGGAGTTGGAGGGGGCCGAGGATACCGCCGTGTCCATCCGGGAGATGGTGGAGTCCGGCTCACCCGTCTACGCCGAGTGTGGGGGTTTCATGTACCTGTGCGAGCGGTTGCTGTACGGGGA
>JAADCQ010000068.1 GCA_013154335.1 Methanopyri archaeon | reverse complement strand
CTAATGATTAGAACCACTTAATCTTAATATAATAGGGAGCCACCGGGCCGGCACCGGGTAAACCCTCGCGAAACACCGTCCGGACACGGGGGAAGTGCAGAGGGTGCCGGCCCCTAGATTCCCCACCCTGGTAGCCGCCCTGACGGCGACGCTGCTGTCCCTGCAGGCGGTGTCGGCCGACACCCTGAGCCAGTACCCGTACCAGGACATGGAAACCTACGTCTCGTGGCACATCCAGCAAGGGACGTTCTACTGGTTCATCCCGACGAGCCTGAACGGCCGCTACGAGCCGGAGTCCCACGATTGGGATTGGGGGGATATACTCGGCAGCGGCTTCTCGCCGGCGCAGGAGGCCTCGTTGATACTGGGCTCCCTGATCCCGGCGGCCGAGGAGGGTCAGCTGGCGAAGGATTACCCGGTGACCCTCGCCACCTACAAGGACAAGATCCCGCTGCCCGCGAACGAGTGGCCCGAGGCCAGGAACAACGTGGTCAAGGAGGTCCTCTACACCCAGGCCAAGGACGGTTCCTGGCCCGTCGGTGAGAAGGAGATCGTGGGATCGACGGCCTGCGGCGTGATAGACCTGAACATCGCGCTCAGGCTCTACGAGGAGGGCAAGTGGACGCCGCCGTCCCAACAGATCGTGCAGAACATCATCGAGGCCGTGAGGAAGGGAGCCGTGTGGCTGGTGGAAACGCAGAACTCCGACGGTAGCTGGCCCGACCAGCCCGGGGACAAGGTGAGCTCGGGCTGGTACACGGTGGCCGCGTGCTTCGCGCTGCTGTACACGCTGCTGAACGCCGGGTACCTGGGCCTGACGAAGGCCGACTTCAGCCTGCTCGCTCAGTCCCTGGACAAGGGCGTGCTGTGGCTGATCCAGAACCAGAAGCCCGACGGAGCCTTCCCGGCCAACGTGATGGGCTCGAGCCTCAGCCCCGACACGCAGGCGTACATCATCGACCTGCTCGTCAAGGTGTACGAGTACGACGACCAGCTGGGCCTCGGCCTCGACAAGCAGAAGCTGCTCGACGCGATCAAGAAGGCCGTGTGGTGGCTGTTCGCGTACGAGGTACCCTACGAGCAGATACAGTTCATGAACCCGGGCTACTCCTACTACAAGGTCGACCAGAATCCCGACTCCTGCGGCGGCGTCGTGGAGTGCTACCAGTGGGGTCCCTTGGTCTGGATGAAAGTCGAGGTCACCCAGGGACCGTCCGACATGCTGCATAAGCCGATCGGGTACGGTCCGGGGTGGGCGTTCACGTACGATGGGCTGTTCTCGCAGGACGGCGGCTTACCCGAGACCACGGTGACGGGTAACGTGCTGAGCCACGCGCTGCTCGAGCTGTACTACTTCAACCCCGGTGACATACTGGACACGCTCAAGATCCCGGTGCCGAACCCGAACAAGACCGTCAACGTGAACGGATCCATCAAGTACGCCCCGACGCTGGTACCCCTGAGGAAGCTGTTCGACCCGAACTTCCAGTTCAACATCTTCGCCACGATCCAGTGGTTCATGAACCAGCAGTGGTGCTCCACCATCGAGAAGGTGTCCTGGTACGGCGGATGGCCGTGGCCGCACATGGGTGTCGCCGTTCAAGCGTGGACGGCGGAGCCCTGTAGGGTGAGCCCGTGGGCGACGGCCTACGTGATGAAGGCGCTGGAAGCATTCTACGACATGAAAACGTTCTACAGCCTGATGAACCCGGTCCCGCCCCAGAACTCGAACGAGCTGACGCTCTCCAAGGAGATCATAGAGTACCTGAGCACCGCCCTGGAGCAGAGGATCGACAAGTTACAGCAGGACATCGAGCAGGTCAAGGAGCAGTTGAGCAGCCAGATCAATGGCCTGGGTACCCAGGTTCAGTACCTCTCGGGGCAGACCCAGTACCTCAACCAGTCCGTGAGCTCGATCGAGAACCGCCTCAAGAACGACGAGCAGGAGCTACAGTCCTTGAAGAGCGAGCTGTCCAACCTCGAGAACGAGGTGAAGTCCAACTCCCAGGGTCTGCAGTCCCTGAACCAACAGGTGTCGTCGATGAACGCGGAGTTGAAGAACCTCGAGCAGGAGCTGTCGAACCTGAAGAGCGAGGTCGATCAACTCGAGAGCGACGTGAACGGTCTGAAGAACACGGTGTCTGAGCTGGAGAAGGACGTGAACGACCTGGAGAACACGGTGAAGAACCTCGGCTCCGGATCGCAGGGGTCGTCGTCCTCGGGCGTGTCCTCCGAGGAGGTGCAGAAGCTGGAGGGTGAGATCCAGACGCTGCAGGATGAGCTCGGCAAGGTCCAGCAGGATCTGAAGGCGCTGGAGTCGACGTTGGAGGCGTTGAAGTCCGAGGAGGAGAAGGTCAAGGGTGAGGCGGACGCGAACGCGGGCGAGATCCAAGCGTTGGAGTCGACGGTGAAGGAGTTGGAGGGGACCGTCTCGTCGCTCCAGGAGTCTCTGAAGTCGCTGTCCGACGAGGTGAAGGGGCAGGGGAGCGACGTCGAGGCGTTGAAGGAGAAGGTGGGTGAGATAGAGAAGAAGGTGAGCGACCTGGAGTCGGTGGTGGAGTCGTTATCGCGGAAGGTGACGGACCTGGAGGCGAGGGTTTCGACGGGTGTCTCGCCGACCGAGTTCGAGGGTTACGTGAAGGAGGTTAAGGTGCTGGAGAGCAAGGTGGAGGCGTTGGAGAAGGAGATCCAGGAGTTGAAGTCGGAGGAGAAGAGCGCCGGCGGTTCGTCGGGATCGAGCGCGGGTTCGACGACCACGTCGCCCGCGCCGACCTCGACCAGGCACGGGTCGCCGGTGGTTCCGATCGTGTTGGTCGGGGCGTTGGGCGCGCTGGCGGCCCTCCGGACGCGCCGGTAGTTTTTTCCTCCCCTTTCACACGTCCCCGTTCCTCCGGGGCGTCGGCTTGGGCCTTCCCGAGGGTTGGAGGGAGGATTGGGAGGAGGAGGCCATCCGCGCGTTCCTCTCTTGTTGTCCGTCGGGCGGTGGGGCGGGTGAGGACGACGCCGCGGTCCTCCCGGGTGGTCTGGTTCTGAACGTGGACGCGATGAACAGGTCGAGGCACGTGCCGAGGGAGTTGAGGGAGGAGGATCTGGGTTGGAAGTTCGTGACGGCCGTGGTGAGCGACGTGGCGGCGATGGGTGGTCGCCCGGAGTGGTTCGCGTTGTCGGTGGTTCTGGACGATCGCGTCGACGTTGAGAGGTTGGCGGAGGGTGTCGGTGAGGCGTTGAGGGAGTACGGGGCGGTGTTGGTGGGTGGGGATGTCTCGAGGGGTGAGGAGTTGTGTATGTCGGGGGTTTGTTTGGGTCGGGTCGTCGGTAGGGTGTTGCGTGCTAGGGACGCGAGGCCCGGGGACGCCGTGGGCGTTAGCGGTCCGTTGGGGGGTCCTAACGCTTTCGTGAGGTGCGTGTTGGAGGGTGTGGACCCGCCGGAGGGGGCGTACGAGGCGTTCGCGAGGCCGGTGGCCCGGGTGGATCTGGGGGTCGAGTTGTCGGCTTCGGGTGAGAGGGTCGCCGTGACGGATGTGTCGGATGGGTTGGTGGCGGACGCGGGTTGGTTGGCGCGTGTTTCGGGGGTTAGGATAGTGGTGGAGGGTGACTCGGTGCCGGTTCATCCGGCGGCGGTGGAGGCGGGGGAGGTTTTGGGTGTTGATCCGTTGGAGTTGGCGTTGGAGGGTGGGGAGGAGTTCGAGCTGTTGGTGTGTGGTCCGAGGGGCGTGTTGGAGGGGTTCGGTTTCGAGATCGTGGGTCGCGTGGAGGAGGGGAGGGGTGTTAAGGTGGTTTGAGTGTGCGCGGGTATCGTTATGGGGTTCGTAACGATTTGCGGTTTGGCGGACCCGCCGGGATTTGAACCCGGGACCACGGGGTTAGAAGCCCCGCGCTCTGTCCAGGCTGAGCTGCGGGCCCTTCCCTCCGTCCCGTGCGTGGGTCGGGAAGTTTATAATGTTTACGGGCGTGGGCGCCGGCGTACCCCACGGGGTGGTCCTCCCCGTCTCGGTCCGCCCCTTCTCCTCCTGCCCCCGCCCACGGGCACGAACAGGCGGTACTTGTCGCGGGTCTCTCCCTTTATCTCGGCCAGGACCCTCTCCTTGATCATGTCCTTGGGGTGCATCCTGAGGCCCTTGACGCGTTCCTTGATGTCGTCCAGGGACGAGAAGGGTTCCTTCTCCCTCTCCTCCAGGATCCTCTCGAGGGTCTTCCTACCTATCCCGGGCAGGAGTTCGAGCTGGTGGAGTCTCGGGGTTATGGGTCTGGCCTCGTTGAAGAAGCGGACGAAGTCCTCCTCGTTCGACTCGATTATCTTCTCGACGGCCACGGGTAGCTCCTCCTTGGCGGTGGCCGTGAGGTCCTCGTACCTTATCCTCTTGACCACGCGCTTGACCTTGTCCCTCTTCTCGCTGTCGGGACCGATGTACACCTCCTCGTGCAGGTCCAGGTAGGCGCCTTCCCTGGGTTCGAGGTCGAGGAGTATGAAGAAGTCCTTTCCCACGCCCTGGGCCACGGGTCTTCTCCTGTGGGGCGGGTCCTCTGGCCTCCCGTAGGGGAGGTAGTCGATCACGAGGGCGTGTTCCTCATAGGGTCCCCTCCCCTTGGGTTTCTTGTACAGTATCTCGATCAAACCCTCATCACTCCTCGACGTTTTCTAGGAGCTTATCGACGGTGCCCAGTATGCCGTTGACGATGTCTTCGTCCGCGCGTCTAAGTAGTCTCTTTCCTCCGAACTCGAGTATGGCGAGGACCTCACCCTTGGTCCGGGGGAGGACCTCCAGGATCTTGTTGACGAGGACCTCGGTTACCTCATCGCTGGGGGATATCTCGGAGACTATCTCCCTGAGTTCCTCCGCCGCCTCCTCCAGGTCCTCCTCGTCCAGGATGCCGAACGTTTCGAAGTACCGCACGGCCTCGGTCTGGTCGTACGTCAGCTCGATGGTTCTCTCCTCGAGGACGCGCTCCGCCACCTTCCTGGCCACGTGGACGTTGGTGGGCTCCCTCCTCCTGGCTCTGACGGGTACGGGGGGCAAGGGGGGACGCACGCCCGGGGTTTCAGCCCTGATTCTCGGGTTGTTCCTGCGGTTTCAGGTGCTCGGGCCTGACTATCAGGTGCTTGTACTTGCCTCCGTCCCTGACCTTCACTATGTACGCGCGTCCCTGCTTCCCGACGACCTCACCGGTCCTACCGTGGAACCTCGGGTGGGGCATCCCCTTGTGCACGCTGGGGTCTATGACGATGTGGACCTTCTGCCCCTTCTCGAACTCCTGCATCATCCTGCCCAGGGGTTGCATGCCCCTCTCGCGTACCCTCTTGCGGAGTTTCTTCCTGGTCCTGCTCCTGAAGCCTTTGGAACGACGGACCATCGGAACCTACCCCCTCTCGACCAGGTCGTACAGGGCCACGGCCAGGGCGGCCAGTTCCCCCACGGGAGCGCCTACCCCGACGACGTCGTCGAAGTCGTCGGGATCGATATCGTCCATCCTCTCGACCGGGACGGCCACGAGGGCGGCGTCCTCGGGTATCTCGCGGGGCTCGGCCCGTGGATCCAGGAGTATCACCTCGTTCGCCCGGGTGATCCGCACGGCGTCTTTTAGGCTTCTCGTGACCGTTACGGGCACGTTGGAACTCTCGTCGGGGTACTGGAGGACCTGCTGGATACCGTCCAGCGCGGCCTTGGTCTCGGGCTCGGAGTAGACCACGTGATCGGCCCCGAGGTTCCCCGCGATCAGGGCGGTGTGGTTGACCCTGAAGTGGCTGAAGGGCCTGTGGTATATCACGGAGACCAGACCGCTACCCCCCTTCGTTGAGGGGACACGTCCTGATGGCCTCGAGCGCCGGGAGTCTCTCGCCGGCCAACAGACGTAGCATGGATCCGCCGCCCGTGCTCACGTGGTCCATGCCCTCGTAGGCCCCGCACGCCTTGGCGGCCGCTATGATGTGCCCGCCCCCTATCACCGTGAACGCGTCGGAGTTCGCCATCGCGTTGAGGACCTCGTAGGTTCCCTTCTCGAAGCCCCCCTCCTCGTAGACCCCCATCGGACCGTTGGCTATGACCATGCCCGCGCTCTCGATCTCGGCCACGTACTCCTCTATCGTCTCGGACCCGATGTCGAATATCGGGTGGTCCGAGGGCAGCTCCTCCACCGGGACCTCTACCCTACGACCCCCGTCGTTGAGGGCCACGTCCTTGGGGACCATGATCTTCCCTTCCTCGTCCTCCTCGAGGAGTTCCCTGGCGTCGTCCACGTAATCCGCGTACCCCTTGTCACGGAGGTACTTCCTCGTGGGCCTCCCCGGGTCTATCCCCTCGGCCCACAGGAACACGTTGGCCACGAGGCCTCCCAGCAGGATGCGTTTCACGTTGTCCATCTCGACGGCCCTGGCGATCACGCGCATAGCGTCCCCGACCTTGGAACCCCCGAGCACGAACACGCCGTCCTCCATCTCCTTCCTGACCTTACCGTCCAGCACCTCGACCTCCCTCTTCATCACGTGACCCACGTACGAGGGGAGCCTCCTGGTGAACCCGACGAGGGAGGCGTTGGACCTGTGGGCCGCGGCGAACGCGTCGTTCACGAACACGTCGAACAAGGGGGCTAGGTTCCTGACGAGGTGTCGCTGCGCGTGCCACTCGGGCTCCCTGTTCATCCTCTCCTCGGAGTAGAACCTGACGTTCTCCAGGAGCACCGCCTCGCCCGGTTTCAGGGACCTGATGGCCTCCTTGGCGGCCGGGCCGAAGACGTCCGGGACGTACTCGATGCCGTCCCCCAGGACCTCGGACATGACCTCGTGGTGGGGTTCGAGCGTGGTGAAGTCGGGGTCCCCGGGTCTACCCTGGTGGGCCAGGACGGCCACCTTGGCCCCCTCGTCCAGGAGGGCGGCGACGGTCTTGGCGTGTCTCCTTATCCTCTCGTCGTCCTCTATCCTGCCGTCGACGATGGAGGAGTTGATGTCGACCCTCAGGACCACGGAGAGGCCCTCCAGGTCCACGTCCTCGACGAACGGTAGATCGTCGTACATCGGGCATCACCCTCACTGTATCTTCGCGTGTCTCTCCCACATGTCGGACTCGTCTACCCCCAGCTCCTCGGCGAGCTGGGCGGCCAGACCGTCGAGGAACGACAGCATGAGTATCTCGGAGAACGTCCTCAGTATCTCCTCCTGGGGCTCGGGCAGCACCACGAGGACGTCGGCCTTGCCCGCGAGCTCGGAGTCCGCGTTCATGGTGACGGCGAGGACGTCGGCGCCCTCGTCCTTGGCCACGTCCGCCGCGTAGTTCACGAACATGGTCTCGCCCGACACGCTGAGGGCCACGAGGAGATCGCCCTCGCCGATGGCCCTCTCCGTGCTGTGCCCGACCACGTAGCACCTGGCACCCATCTGAACCAGCCTGACCGCGAAGCACTCGCCTATGAGGCCGGTCCTACCCATCCCGACCACGAAGACGCTCTTACCCTCCTCGATCTTGTCCTTGAGGACGCCGACGGCCTCCGCGACCTGGTCCTCCGGCAGGTTCTCGCAGGCGAACTTGATGACCTTGGACTCTTCCATCATGATCTCCTTGACCCTGTCCAGCAACCCGCATCACCCGGACCGAGGTTTAGGGGATGCCGGAGACCAGGTCCCTCATGGCCTCCTCGGGATCGTCCGCGAGAACGACGCCCGAAGCCACCAGGACGCCGTCGGCGCCCAACTCGATCGCCGCTTTAACGTCTGTTCCGTCCGTGATACCGGCGCCGCAGAGGACGACCGTGTCCTCGGATACCTCCTTCACGGCCTCTACCGTCGCCTCCACCACCTCCGGATCCGCCTTGGACACGGGCGTCCCCGTGCCTATCAACTCGGGGGGCTCGACGGCGACCGCGTGGGGTCGAAGCGCGCCCGCCGCCCGCGCGGCCACGGCATCGCTCGCGCAGACGACGGTCGTGAGTCCCTCGTTCATGCACGCCAGGCACACGTCCTTCAGGTCCTCCAGCAACATCCTCCTCTCCGAGTGGTTGAGGAGGGTACCGTCGGCGCCCGCTTCCCGAACCATCTCGGGCGTCACGTGGCCCGTCCTGCTACCGGGCTCGGCCGCATCAACGGCTTGGGCGAACACGGGGACGTCGACCTCCGAGGCCACGCGGGCCAGGTCCACGTGCGACGGGCACACGCCTATCGTGACGCCCGTCTCCTCCGACACCTTCTCCGCGGCCCTCGCCAGGGACAGGGCCCGATCGCCCACGGCCTCGGAGTAGGCCTTGAAGTTGACCAGGACGGGAGGAACCTCCGCCAACGGATCACCCCCGGCCAGCGCCCCCGACTATCACCCTATCAACGCTATCGGCCGGGAACACGCCGTTCTCCACGACACCGGGCACGGCGTTCAACTCCATCTCGAGCCTGGACGGTGAGGGATCACCCTCGACCCGCAGGTCCACTATCGGGTTCCCGTTGTCACTGACTATGGGCCCGTACTTCCCGTTCCCCCTCCTGACCTCGACCTCGCCGAACGCCTCCAACTCCCTGATCGTGAACTCGAACGTCGAGGCCAACACCTCCACCGGCACGGGCACGGAGAAGATATCCTCCACGAGCTTCGACTCGTCCACGATTATCCACAACTCGTCCGCGGCGTAATCCACGGCCTTCTCTATCGCGTGACAGGCCCCGCCGCCCTTCACCACGTTACCTTCGTCGTCCACGGCGTCCGCACCGTCCACCGCCACCGGTATATCCTCGGGAGGCACGGGCGTGACCTCCAACCCGAGCTCCCTGGCGAAGGCGAGGGTACCCGGGACCGGCGCCAGCACGGTACCCTCGTAGCCCCTCTCGGCCAACACCCTCAAGAACTCCTCCACCGTGGTACCGGCACCGACGGCCACCAGATCCACTCCCAGATCCTCCAACATGTCGGCAGCGCTCTCGGCAGCCTCCCTCTTACCGCTCAACGCACGACACCCCGAGGCATTCATTAAACAGGGTCCTTCCCCCGACGACGCGGGTACCCGTCGTCTTGACGGAAAAGGTCGTGGTTATCGGGGCGGGCCCGAACCGCATCGGCCAAGGCATCGAGTTCGACTACTGCACCGTCCACGCCGTGTGGGCGATTCAGGAGGAAGGTTTCAAGGCTATTATAGTGAACAACAACCCGGAGACGGTATCCACCGACTTCGACACCTCAGACAAGCTCTACTTCGAACCCCTCACGCTCGAGGAAGTCCTCAACATCGTCGAGAAGGAGAACCCCATCGGCGTCCTCACCCAGTTCGGGGGACAAACATCCGTCAACCTCACAGTACCGCTCGCCGAACGGGGCGTGAAGATCCTCGGCACGTCCCCCGACGACGTCGACAAACTCGAGGACAGGGACAGGTTCTCCAAACTCCTACGCAGACTCGGCATCCCGCAGCCCGAAAGCGGCACCGCCACCGACCCGGACGAGGCCGTCGAGGTCGCCAAGGAGATAGGGTTCCCGGTCCTCGTCAGACCATCCTACGTGATCGGCGGACGGGCCATGGAGATAGTGTACGACGAGGAGGACCTCAGGCGCTACATGGAGGAAGCCGTGCGCGTGTCCCCCGAACACCCCATCCTCATCGACAGGTTCATCGACGGGGG
Source organism: Methanopyri archaeon (assembly GCA_013154335.1). Classification (GTDB taxonomy): domain Archaea; phylum JAADCQ01; class Methanopyri; order Methanopyrales; family Methanopyraceae; genus Methanopyrus. The sequence goes on along the minus strand of JAADCQ010000068.1, from coordinate 9,266 downwards.
CGTCGAGTGCGAGACCGACTCGGCCAGGGACGAGGCCGGCAACGTGATAACACCCGGCATAATGGAGCACATAGAGGAGGCCGGTATCCACTCCGGCGACTCCGCCTGCGTGGTCCCGCCCCAGACGTTACCCGACGACGTCCAGGAGACCATCCTCGAGTACACGAGGGAGATAGCCGACGCCGCCAACGTGATCGGCCTGATCAACATCCAGTTCGTGTGGGACCCGGACGAGAACGAGGTCTACGTGATAGAGGCCAACCCGAGGGCCAGCAGGACCGTCCCGTTCATCAGCAAGGCCACCGGCATCCCCCTCGCCAAGGTCGGCACCAAGGCGACCCTCGGGAGGGAGATACCAGAGGTGCTCGAGGAGATGGGCGTCTCCCCCACGGGCACGCCGAACGTGGTGGCGGTCAAAGAGGCCGTGTTCTCCTTCGAGAAGTGGCCCGGCGTCGACCCCGCCCTGGGCCCGGAGATGAAGTCCACCGGCGAGGTGATGGGGCTGGACAGGACCTTCGAGGCCGCCTACTGGAAGGCCCAGCTCGCGGCCGGCAACGAGCTCCCGATGGAGGGAACGGCCGCGGTATCGGTCGCCGACAGGCACAAGCCCGAGTTCCTCCCCGTGGCCGAGAAGCTGAGGGACCTTGGTTTCGAGATCGTCGCCACCCGCGGAACCGCCAGGTACCTGCGCGAGCACGGGGTCGAGTGCGAGGTCGTGAAGAAGGTCTCCGAGGGCTCCCCCAACATAGTCGACATGATACGGGAGGGCGACGTCGACCTCGTCATCAACATCCCGGAGAGGGGCAAGAAGGAAGCCCATCGGGACGGCTACCTGATCAGGAGGGCCGCGGTGAAGTACAAGGTTCCCTACATAACCACGGTCGCCGCCGCGAAGGCCGCGGTCGACGCCATCGAGATGGTTAAGGAGAAAGGCGTGACCGTGAACTGCCTGCAGGACATACACGAGGGCAGGTGGGAACCCAGAGAGGTGGACGCGGAGAGATTAGTCGGCGGGGGACAGGACAGATGATCGTGCTCGCCTCCCACGGTTCCTCCAGGCTTGCCACGGCGCTTGCCGAGGAACTCGACGCCGAACTCGCGGCCGTCGAGGAGGACAGGTTCCCGGACGGGGAGTGGATAACCAGGGTCCCACCGGACCTCGAAGGGACCGCCATCGTCGTCCACACGACGCCCGCCCCTCAGGACGAGAACCTGATCAAGCTCCTGATCACCTTGGACGCGGCCCGGGAGAACGGGGCGGACGAGGTCGTGGCCGTGGTCCCGTACGTGGCCTACTCCAGGCAGGACCGCAGGTTCGAACCCGGCGACCCCGTGTCCTTCCGCGCGGTCGCGAGGGCGATCTCCGCCAACGCCGACGCCTTCGTGACGGTGGACCTGCACGAACCCTCCACGCTCGAGTTCTTCGAGGTACCCTCCGAGAACGTGACCGCCGCCGAGGAGATGGGCAGGTTCATCGCGGAGGAACTCGGCGAGGAGGACCCCGTGATCGTGGGCCCCGACGAAGGGGCCAGGGAACTCGCCAAGACCGTGGCCGAGGTCTTCGACGCGGAGTGGGACCACCTGGAGAAGGAGAGGATATCCGGGGACGAGGTCGTGATCGAACCCAAGGAGATAGACGTCGAGGGCAGAACGGTGGTGCTCGTCGACGACATGATCGACACGGGCGGTACGATGGTGGAGGCCGCCAAAGCCCTGAAGGAACTAGGGGCCGAGAGGCTCTACGCGGCCTGCACGCACGCCCTCCTGACCAGGAACGCGGACGCGAGGCTGAGGGCCGCGGGCTTCGAGGACATCTTCGCCACGGACACGGTCCCGAACCCGTACACCGTCGTGAGCGCGGCCCGGCCCGTGGCCGAAGCCATCAGGGAACTCGTCGGCTGACCTCAGTCTATACCCAACCTCCTCCGGTAGTACCTGTTGGTGAGGGCGGCCGCGGGACAGTGAGCCAACCTCCTATCCTTCACGACCGCGGTGATCACGGGGGCGTCCGATAGCTCCTGGAACACGAGATCGTGACCCGCGCACAGTCCCACGGTGACGTTCAGGTCCGTCCCCTCCTCGTTCAACACCCTCGCCTGACCGGCCGGGTTGCACGCCAGATCGTCGGGACCCATCGAGGGGAGACCCAACTCCTCCTTCCTGACGCCACCCACCTTGCAACACACCGATACGACGTCGAACCCCCTCCTCTCCAAGAAAGCGCAGAGGGCGGAGGCCTCCTCGTGGAGCCCGACGCAGTACGCCACCCCTATCCTCCTCCAACCCATCCTCTCGGCCAACTCCGCTATCTCCTCAACCCTGGTCCACTCCATGTAACCCTCCACCTCGATCTCGGAGGCTGCACGGTACACGGGATCGTCGGCGACCTCCTTGAGGTCCCTGGAGTAGGGGGCCCCTTCCTCGCACGTGGCGCACCTCGGCTCCCCGCACCTGTCGCACCTCACTTACCACCGCCTCCCCTGGTCAACGTTTGGATCAAATGATCGATCACCCAGAGCAGGTACTCTATCCTACCCTGATGAATCCTTATGGGGCCGGTCCTGGCGAGCCTCGTGAGGTTAACCACGTCCTCGAGTTCGTCCCTGTACTCCTCGAGGAACTTGGACAGGGCCCCGTCGTCCGTGACCCTTGCGAGGTGCTCCAGGATGGCCAGGAGATCGTCCGAAACCACGGTGACGCCCAGCCTCCTGCTCGTTTCACCCTTGGCCGCCAGGAGCGCCGCTTCGTACGCCATTATCAGCGACACGTCCACCCTCGTCTCGTCCGCCGCCTGTTTGGCGTACTTCAAGAGCGTCCTGGCCCTCTCTATCAGGGTCTCCGCGATATCGGATATCCCGACACCGACGGAGGCCACGGCGGCCCCCTCGCCCGCCGGAGGCGACGGGGAAGGTGGCTTGGACTCGGGCTCGTGCGGCGTCGGGCCCGCGGCCTCCTCTTCCTCCGGTGGCGGGCCGTACGTTTCCTCCTCGGGACCGTACGCCGGACCCTCGGGTGGGGGAGCCGTGACTATCTCGGGGGAAGCCCCCCTCGGACCCCTGCGCTTACCGAAACCCCTGAGTTTCTCGAGTAGTTTCTTCAGCGGGCTCTCCCGCCTACCCGGCGGCCTGGGACCCTTCCTCCTGAACAACCTTAACTCCCCGCGACCGTGTGTTCACCCCGTTGGAACCGCGCCGCGATGAAAAACCGAACGGTGGAGGTACGAAGGGCACCACGGGGACCGGACCGTGCCCGGGCGGGGAGGAACCGGACGAAGCCGAAGCCCCTTCCAGGGTGATCCCTACCGCCAAGACTCCCCCCGTGTCCACGATCATCCCGGGCAGCTTTATCTCCGGCACGGACAGGACCTCGACGTGAATAACCTTCACGCTCGACGACGTGAGGAGCCTGACCCCGTACGGCGTCCTCAACAGGCACCTCACCACGTCATCGGCCACCTTACCCGGATCCTCCCGCACGGGGCCCGAAGGCTCGTACCAGGTCATCCTCGTGAACACCACCAGGGTGTTCCCGACGGGATAGGGGACCAACAGCCTGAGGTCCCTCCTCAACGCCCCGTCCGGCACGGAGTCCACCACGACCTTGACGCCCGGCCTCAACGCTTTCAACCTCGCCACCAACGCCCTCTCCAGCTCCCTGGCCCTATCGTCCCGAACGGTCACCACCGAGCAGTTCTCGGGCGGGCCCGGGGGAGAAACCCTCAACCTCTCGAAACCGGAGACCGGTGTCTTGGCGATCTCCTCCGACAGGAACGCGTACCCGTTCTTATCCACCACCCAATCCGCCTCAACCCTCCAGTCCCTCAACAGGATGTTCCGACGGTGAGGAGGGTCCGAGACCAGCAGGAAGAACAGCAGTCGCGCCTCCGTACCGTCGTCGGGTAACGCGGGCCCGAACGCGACGTTCTCGGCCCAACCGTGCGTCACGGCGAACGACGGCGGTTTCGAGTGGAATATGGCGCCCGCCCTGGCCATCTCCTCGGCGTGCGACCTCGCCATCCCGGCGAGGGCCGGATCCCAGCCGTAGGGCTCCAACCCCAGCGATTCCCTGTACGAGTTCACCAGCCCGTGGAAGTAGGCCGCGACGGGCGGAACCTTCGGGGCGTCCGCGGTCCCGGGCACGGAGGCCGCCAGGAGAAGGAAGAACGCCAGGGACACCGGAAGCCCCTCGTTCATCACCACCCTACCCCTTCCTGGTGACGAGGACCACCGCCTTCCTCCCCTCCCGCCCCACCTTAAACCTCTCCTCCGACACCGGCTCCCCGTCCATCATCCGCCTCAACCTCCTGTACATCCTATCATGATACCTATCACCCACCGCCACACCTACCTCGTAGCCCCCGAGGTCCACCTTGTAGGCCGCCTCCCCGTCCAACGAGGGCTCAAGGAGCGCCCTCCTGATCAACACGTCCCTGACGAAGGCCGCCGAGGGTTGCGATTCACCGTCGTGAACCTCCTTCACCTCCCTGAGGGAATCCCTGACCACCTCGGCCACCGTACCGTGCCCACCGGGCTCCTCCCGGTCCTCGGGACGTTCCGAGCGCCGAACGACCTTCTCCACGAGACTACCGTCCACCCACTCCCTGAGAACGACCCTGGCCACGGTCTCCTCGTCCCACCCCGTCCTTTCCGCGATCTCGGACAAGAGCTCCTCACCGCTCGAACCCTCGTCCACACCGAACCTCTCCTTCAAAGCCCCCGGGTACTCCCTCTTGACCCTCTCCAACACCCTGATCGCGGGCTCCCTCGGATCCTCCAACTTCGAGGGATCCAGCACGACGGCCTCGGCGGCCTCCACGGTCTCCTCAACGGGTACCGTACCCGGGGTATCCAGAACGGCGAGCCTCCTCGACGCCCTTATCCGCTGGATCCCCCTCGTCTGACCAGCCTTCGGCGACCTGGGCGCCGCCTTGCGCCGGGCCAGGGCGTTGACTATCGTGCTCTTACCCACGTTCTGCGGCCCTATCACCGCCACCGTTATCGGCTCCTCCACACCCGCCTCCTCCGCCACCTCGTAGATGGTCCTCCTCAGCACCCTGATCCCCTTACCCTCCCGACCGCTCACGTAGACGACGGGACAACCCTCCTCCCTTTCCAACTCCCGCTTGATCCGCTCCGCCTCCTCCTTCGGTACGAGGTCGGCCTTGGTGAGGACTATCACCCTCTCGAAGCCGTGCACGTCTTGTAACCTCTCGATCGGCTCCCACTTGGTCTCCCTGGGGTACCGGATGTCCCTCACGTCCAGCACCACGTCCGCCTTCCTCAACGCCCGGAACACGTGCCCGTGCCTGGCCATCGAGACCCATCCCCCTCTCGAGTTTATTACCGGGTGACGGTTACGTTTCGGTATCGAGAGGGGGTGATCCCCGTGGCCGTGGAGGACCTGGAAGCCCTCGAAACGCTCCAAAAGGACGTGCCGGTGTCGGGCGACTCCGCGCTCCCGAGGTACGTGGACGAGAAGATAGTCCGGGAACTCCACGAGAACGGCGAGAGGATAACCCCGTTCGGTGCTTACTACAGGAGGGAGAAGGGGTGCAAGGTCCTCAAGGCCGCCGTGGACGGGGGGTTCGTGTGCCCCAACAAGGACGGCAGGATCTCGAAGGAAGGGTGCCTGTTCTGCCCCAAGATGGGTAGGACCATAATCACACCGAACGTCGACCCCAGGAAGAAGATCGAGGAGCAAGCCAGGCAGCAGATGGAGGTCTTCAGGGAGAGGTACGGCGCCGAGAAGTTCCTCGTCTACTTCTACCCCGCCACCAACACGTACGCCCCGCCCGACGTTCTCGAGGAGATGTACAACAGGGCCCTGGAGATGGAGGACGTGGTGGGCCTATCCATCGGCACCAGACCCGACTGCTTACCGGACGAGGTGCTCGATCTCCTAGAAGGTTACGTCAAGGAGGGTTACGACGTCTGGCTCGAGATAGGGGTCCAATCCTACCACCACCGCACCCTGCGTAAGTGCCACAGGGGTCACGGGCTGGCCGAGGTCATAGACGCCATAGTGAGGGCCAAGGAGAGGAAGATCAGGATCGTGAACCACATCATCTTCGGCCTGCCCGGCGAGACCAGGGACGAGATGCTGGAGACGGTCAGGGTCCTCTCGGTGCTGGGCGTCGAGGCCGTGAAGCTCTACCCGCTGGTCGTCCTGGAGAGGACGGACCTCCAGAGGCTCTACGAGAGCGGTAGGTACAAGCCGTTGAGGTACAGGGAATACATCCGCCTCCTGGCCGACGCTCTGGAGAGGATGGCACCGACCGTCCTCATCCAGCGCCTCTCCAAGGACAGGGCCCCGGACGAGGAGAGGATCGAACCCAAGTGGGACCTGTACAGGATGAAGGTGACGACGGACGTGATCAGGGAACTCGCCAGGCGCGAGTCGAGACAGGGCGCCAGGTACAAGGTCGGCCTGACCGCGGAGGAACTCACGCCCCTCGTTAAGGGCGCCACCGGGGCCCCGACTTGACCGTCAATCCTCTTCCTCAGGGCCGGCCTCCTCGACGCCCTCCCTCAGGTCCACGTCCGCGGTCTCCACTATCCTGGACACCTTGTGAACGACCTCCTCGATGAGGTTCGCGTCGATCTCCTCCAGCGGGTCCGGCTTCTCGTGGGAGGACGTGGACGGACCGAACCCGGGCATCTTCGGTACCTCCGACCTCCCGAGGGCGTGCAGCACGGACCACAGGACCTTCCTCGAGAAGGTCACGGGGTGGGCCTGGATCCCTACCACCACGGGTCCCACCGAATGGGCCACACCGTAACAGACCCTCGGGGAGTAAGCCCCGTGAACCGGGAGGACCACGGTGCCGAACAGGTCCACGTACAGGTCGAACGACACGACGTCCTCCCGCGTCCAAAGGGTGACGAGGGCGTCCCTCAGCACGAGACCGTGACCTGACCTGAGCACCTTATCGTCGTCCAGGAACACGACCTCGTACCTCTCGAGGAACTCCGGGACGCTGGAACACCTCCCGTTGAGCTCGTCCCCGAGGCTCTCCGCGGCCTCGTGCGGCGTCCCCTCGACCTCCAGATGCTCGGAGGAGGCTCCCTCTAGTATCTCGATGAGATCAACGACTCTCACCAACTTGGCCAGGACCTCGGGGTCCGTCCCGCCCCTCCTACCGTACGCCTTAAGGGCCAGCGCCGTGACGGCCGCGGAGAGCGCCGACGCCATCATGGCCTCTTGGATCCCGATCACGGGGACCCCCAGGCCCCTCTCCCGGCTTGAAGCGTGAGGGGTGCGGGGCCGCCGCGGTGGCCGGGCTATAGCCCGCCTTCTGTAGTCTCAAGTGGCGGCATCCATCTCAGCGGCCCACCATCCCCCTCCGGCCCGGGTTCTCATCGGGGGCATCACCCTCGTATCATCGGGCTCATTCGGCCTCGCCCCCCGCGGGCGGCCCGTTTCACCGATCCCGCCGGCGTCCTCTGCGGGTTAGCTCGGGCCCCGTCGCCGGGGCCCTTCTCGGCCCCCACGGGCCTCAGCCGCGTCACGGCCATCCGCCGACGGACGTGTCGTTTCTGTGGCCGTTCCCCGGCCTCTCGGCCGGTCCCCTCTCGGGACCGCGGGCCCGGGCCCGGGGGCGGAGCTTCCCCCCGTCAACGGCCGAACGGCCGTACCCCGGGAGGGCCGGGCCATCATTGCCTTGCTCCGGCGGGCCCTTCCCCGGGGCGGGGTGGCCGCCAGCCCGCCCACCGCGGCGGCCCGTTACCCAACGTGAAACCGGCCCGGTTAAAACCGTTAGGTCCCGGGGGCGGAGGAACCATGAGGTACCTCCTCAAAGACCTCACGCTGATGACCAAGATCCTCGACGAACACTACAGGACCGGCGTCTCCCTGAAGGAAGCGTACTACAGGGTCGTGAAGGACCCCTTCTCCGTACCGACCCAACGGGCCAGGGCCATCCACAGGAGACTGATGGAACTCGGGAAACGCAAAGGCCTCTGCGAGGAGATAATAGACGACGTCGTCCAATCCGCCGACTTCGAGGACCTCCACCCCACGGTCAAAGCCGTGCTCGTGACCGCGGCCGACGAGATGATCTTCGAAGGGGAACCCCCGGCCCTCGTCACAGACGCCGCCGTCAAGACGATCAAAGACCTCATGGGCGAAGGCCCCGTCCCCTTCGTGCACGCCGTGTGTCACGACCTGGAGGACTACGACCTGAACCGCCTCAAGGAACGCGGCTACGATGACCTCTGCATAGAGTACCACTTCCCACCCGAGTTCGTGGACAAGGTCAGGGAAGTACTGGACCCCGACGAGATCGAGGACCTCCTCGAAGCCCTCAACCGACCCGCGCCCAAGTACGTCAGGGTGAACACGCTGAGGGCGGACGTCGAGGAGGTCGCCGAGAGACTCGAGGACGAGGGCGTCGAGACGGAACCCACCCCCCTACCCGACGTCCTAAGGATCACCCGGGAGGAGATACCGGTGGTAAGAACCTCGGTCTGGAAGGAGGGCCTCGTGTTCACCCAAGATCTAGCCTCGGCGGCCGTCGCCCACGTCCTCGACCCCGAACCCGGCTCGTTCGTCATCGACCTGTGCGCGGCCCCGGGGGGCAAAACCACCCACATCGCGTGCCTGATGAAGGGAGAAGGCCGGATACTGGCCGTCGACGCCTCCGACTGGCGCCTCGAAGCCATGAAGGAGAAGCTCGAGTGGCAAAGGATCCCCGACGACCTCGTGGAACTCAAGCACGCGGACGCGAGGGAGCTACCCGACGAGCTGGGGGAGGACGTCGCCGACGCCGTCCTCGTGGACCCACCGTGCTCCGGTATGGGCTCGGTTCAAAAGAGGCCGGAAATGAGATGGAATTTGAGTAGAAAATCCATAAGAAAATACGCAAAACTTCAATATGAAATACTGAAAGCTGCGGTTCAACTAGTGAAACCTGACGGTACAATTGTTTACTCCACGTGTACCATGTCCGTTGAGGAAAACGAGGGAGTCATCCGCAGAATCCTTAGAGCGTTCGACGACGTTAGCTTGGAGGAAGTTCATTTACCCTTCGGTAGAAGTGGGAAATTACCGGAGACTCGGAGGTTTTACCCGCACGTCGACGACTGCCAGGGGTTTTTCATCGCTAAATTAAAAAAGGGGTAACCCACGGTTGTAATACGAATAAGGGAGTAGGGGGTGAAACGGTTGAGGGGTGTGGTGGCGACACTCGTGGCCGCGATCCTGGCGGCCGTGGTGCCGGCGGCCGCTCAGACCGAAACGCTCACCGCGGTGTGCACCGGACCGTGGGA
>JAADCQ010000043.1 GCA_013154335.1 Methanopyri archaeon | reverse complement strand
AGGTACTTCCTCCTCACGGCCCCCGTCCTCACGGAAGCCAAGTCCGTCGCGGTCAAGTGAACGAAACCACGCCTGACGGCCCTGAACGCCGCTTGACCGAAGGGAACGGGGGACCCATGGACGTCCAAGTCGACCGCGTCGAACTCCCTGGTCGCCATAACGGCGAACGCGTCCGCACACAGGACCTCCGCCGGTACCCCCGCCCTCCTCACGTTTATAACCGCGACCCTACACGCCACCGGGTTGACGTCGGACAACACCGCCCTTTTCAAGCCCGCCTCCTCGTGCAACCTGAGCGTTCTCGCTCCGACGCCGCAGAACACGTCACCGAAGGTCTCGATGGGATGAACGCGGTGGAACAGCACCAACACGGACCTGTTGACGTCGGCGTTGGGCGCGAACGCCACGGGGGAATCCTTGGTAGGGAGCCCCCCCTCGGAGAACCTCTCCGGATCGGGGGCGTAGAACTCGGTCATCCCCTCCCTGACGAGGACGAAGTCAGCGCCTGCGACCTTCATCACCGCGGCGCCCGCCGCTCCGTCGGTCCTCACCGTCATCACGACGACGCTCGAACCCCGACGGCTCGACCAGAGAGTGACACGGGAAGGTCCTGGTCAACTCACCGGGTACCAGCCCCAACCACTCGTCGACGAAGGCCAACTCCCACGATTCCAACCACTCGACGTCGTAAGGGCGCCTACCGGCCTTAACGATCCTCCTCCCCTCTACCCCTCCGAATCTCCCCCTCATCCTGTCGCGGTAGATGTGCAGCTCCGGTCTACCCTTCGACACCTCGTCGTACACCTTCAGGCTACGCTTAACGGAAGGGCTCCACCTGGCCAACTCGTCCCCGTACCTCGAGGACAAGCGCACGAGACCCGCCCACGCAGCCGGATGACTCCTGCACGTCGCTTCCACGAGCTCCCACAACTCCCCGCCGGAGATCGCGCACCTCACGGTATCGATGACCCTCCTTAACTCGTTGAGGTTGTGAAGGGCCAGTAACTCGACTCGTTCTTCCTCCGGCATCTCCCTCAGATCCTGGGGATCGTACCTCGAACACACGGGACACCTACACGGGAACCAGCGCATCTCCTCCAACCTCAGCGTCCCGAGTACGGAGAGGTAACGCCCGGTCTTAGCGTACAACGCGTACGAGGCGGAATCGAACAGATCACAGCCCATGGCGACGGCCAAAGGGATAGCCAGGGGATGCCCGCACCCGAACAGGTGCACGGGCTTCTCCGGGGGTAGTGCTTTCTTCGCCGCCATCACCACGTCGACGACGTCCGCGAACCTGTAATCCTCGAGCAGCGGGACCACGCCTCCTATCGGGTGTACCGCCGCCGGAAGCTCACCCAGCTCCGCGGCGCACTTTTCCCTGAGGTCCGGATACGTCGAGCCCTGTACGGTCAACGCCAGGGGTGGTCTCTCCTCACATTCCACGGCTTCTTTGGCCCTTTCTACGGTGGTCTTCACGTCCCTCTCCGCCACTTCCCTAGGCGCGTCGGGCGGCGTGGGGATGTCCAGGATCGTCCCCACGTCCGATCCTATCTCGGCCTGGAACTCGACTATCGTCCTGTTGTCGACTTCCACGTCACCGTACTCGGCCAGCTGGAACGAGCCCGAGTCCGTCATCACGAACCCGTCGAACCCTACCACGGAGTGGATGCCCTCGTCGACGGCTCTCTCCCTCAGGTCCTCGTCCTTCCACACGATGTAAGCGTTGGTTATCACGGCCTCGAACCCTATCCTCTCGATGTCCTTGGGGTCCACCGTAGGCTCGTGGGGATTTATCACGGGCATGAGTTCCGGCGTGGTCACGACGGGCCCTCCGGTGTCGAACCTTCCGATCCTTCCGGCGACGTCTCTGTCCCTAACCTCGAACCGCACCCGCATCCTCCCCAGGGGTGGGCCTCACGTACACGGAGAGTCCCTTCCTGCTGAGCTCCCTGCCCAGCTCCTCGGGATCGGGCCCTTTTCCCCTGCCCGTGTAGGGCTGCACCACCACCACGTCCGGTTCAAGGGTCTCGGCGTCTTCGGCCACCCTCTTGGGATCACCGAGTAAGGGATGGGTAGTGATCCTGAGCTCCAGTGTCACCGTTCTCGCGTGCTCGGCCGCCGCGAGTAGGTCCTCCGCCCCCATCACACCCCCCGTGGCCTTCAGGTAAGCCTCCTCCCTCAGCTCGGCCTTCAAGTCGAGGGCCACCCTGGTGAAGGTACCGACGACCTCGGCCAGTCTCTCGGGTGGGTACCCGGACGTGTCGAGGACGGGGTCGAGCCCCATATCCTCAACTCCTTCGGCCAGCTCCATGAGCTCCTCCGGATCGTGAGCGAGGGGTTCTCCACCGCTTATCACGACGACATCGAGGTACGGGGAGTATCTGGATAGGGCTTCCACGACATCGTTCACGTCCACTTCTTTTCCCCCGCTCTCGTCCCTGGTCTCCGGGTTATGGCACCACGGACATCTCAGCGGGCACCCTTGCAGCCATACGACCGCCACGACCTCGCCCGGGAGGCCGTCGGAGCAGCTGACCGGGCGAAATCCCGCTAATCGCAGTTCCAACGCAGCCCCCTTCACCCGCGTAGGAACTCGTCCAGCGTCTTCGTGGATACCTTCCTCTCCACCCTCCGATACGTGCTCCAGGACCTCCGGAACATGTCGTGAAGGGGACCATCCTCCGATATCTCCCTCTCAAGCCTCTCGATGGTCTTCGGGTCGGTGGGGTACCCGGAGCCGACCGGTCCGTGTAGCCTCTCCAGGTTCTCCACTATCCAATCGCGGTACGTTTTGGCCACTATCGAGGCCGCCGAGACCACCTCGTACCTGTCGTCGGCCCTCTCCTCCGCGATTATCTCCACCCCCTCGGGCGGTCTGAGTTTCCTCAGTAGGGTCTCGTCGTCGTAGTTCCCCGGCTTGTCCAGGATGACCCTCCTCGCTCCGCAACGCCTGACCAGGGAAGCCACCGCTCGGAACTCGGCTTCGGCGACCCCTTCCCTGTCTATCTCCCACGGCCAGACTATCTCCACATCGACGCTGAGTCTCGGGTCGCTCATTATCCTCCTGACGAGGCGTCGTCTGGCCGCGGGTGTCAGTTTCTTGGAATCCCTGGCTCCGATCCCTAAGCGCTCCGAAGGGGCGGTCACGCAAGCCACCACCATAGGCCCGAAGACGGGGCCTCTTCCGGCTTCGTCCACGCCGGCGGTTTTCCCGATCATCTTTTGAACCCCGTGAGGTGTCGCGGTCGCGTCGGGGGTGCGGAGAGGTGGAACCGGAAGAGCTGGAGAACGCCCTCGATGCCCTGGCGAGGTACGCCTCCAAAGAGGAGCTCGATGAACTCCCGGGCGAACTCCCGTCGGTGCTCAAGCAACTCAAGGGGATCGCGGACACAGGGGGGATGTACGAGATAGTGGCGGAGGAGACGGAGGATGGCTACTTCGTGACGGTATACACGCTCAGGCGGTCTAGGAGGCTGGGGACTTCAAGGTACCCGGGGTGGGAACGGACGAAGAAGATCGCGGAGATCGAGCTGGACGAGGAGGCCGTGGAGGCTGTCTCGGAGTTGTTCGAGACCGTTCGTGAGCGCGTCGCCTCGTCCTCATAACTTGTACCTTCTCCGGCGAGAAGAATCGTTACGAGTTACATAACGATTCTGGGGATGAGACGGCGGCGGCATCCCGGGCTTCCCGCACCCTCTCGGAGTGCAGTACCACCCGGGACGCGGCCGGGCTTAACTTCCGGGTTCGAAATGTGGCCCGGGTGTTGCCCCGGCCGCTATGGCCGCCGCCACTCCCCCCGCTAGGGACTAGGGTATAAGTAATTTTCTCCACTCACAGATCGTAGAAGGCAACGGCATTCTCGGAGGTCACGTCCGCCACCTCCTCCACGCCCATCCCCTTTACCTCGGCTACCAACTCCACTATCCTCCACACGTTGGCCGGCTCGTTCCTCCTCTTCCCCTTGACCGGTGAAAGGTAAGGGCTGTCGGTCTCCACGAGCATACCCTCCAACGGTACCTTCTCCAACAACTTCCTGGTCCCCGGATCCCTCCCGCCCCTGATGCAGTGGATGGTCGACAACGACACGTAGTGACCCTCCTCCACTATCGCCTCCGCGAGACCGGCGGGACCGTCGTAACAGTGGAACATCGCCACCACGGAGTACGAGGTTAGCGTGACGAACGCGTCCTTCTCCGCCTCCCGGGCGTGGATCACCACCGGTTTACCCAAATCCTCCGCCAACTCGAGGAACCTCTCGAAGACGGACCTCATCACCCGCCTCTCCTCGGGATCCTTGATGTAGTGGTAATCCAAGCCGATCTCGCCCACGGCGGCCAAGCGATCCGCGTTTTCCCTGACCAAACGCACCGTCTCGTCGATCACACCGTCCGGCATCCGAGGGGCCCTGGGCGGGTGGAGACCCGCCGTCGACACCACCGAGTCGAACCGCTCCGAGATCTCCAGGCTCCTCCTGATGGTCTCCGGCGTCACACCGCAATCGTACATCCTCTCGACACCGGCCTCCTCAGCCCTCCTCACGACGTTCTCCACGTCCCGACGGAAGTGCTTGAAACACAGGTGACAATGCGCGTCCACGACCACGCGACGAACCCCCGGACGCGGTCGGGGAAAGGGCTAGATCCTCATCGGTCCACCCTACGGCTAGGGGAGGCTTCTTCATCCCGACGGAGCTCCTTCACCATCACGATCGCGGTCTCACCATCGTCGTAGTAACGGGGAACCCTCCTCTCCGGCCTGTACCCCAACCTCTCGTAGAAACGTCTCGCCCCGAAGTTCGACTCCCTCACTTCCAACCTCACCACGTCGTAACCCGCCTCGGCTATCCTACGCTCGGCCTCGGCCATCAACACGGTCCCGACTCCCACCCTACGATGATCCGGGTGCACGGCTATCGAGACTATGTGTCCCTCGCCCGATAGCGGCCTGGTCTCGAAGATGATGTAACCCGCCACCTCACCACACCTCTCGGCCACAAGGAAGCCCTCTGGGTTGCAGCTCAGGTTCCACAGGAACACGTAGGTTGGGTAGGGAGACTTGGGGAACGCCAGCTCCTCTATCTCCGTGATGCGAGGAAGGTCCGATTTCTTCGCCCTCCTCACCAGGATCGGGTTACCGTACCTATCCGTGTAACGAACGCCCTCCGCCCCGGTCATCGGGCGTTCCCCCGATCACTCCTCCAACCCCGCCACCTCCAACACCCTCCTCGATAAGGCCTCCGCGCACGACGGGCAGAACCCGGGCCCCTTCTCGTCCACCTCGCCCACGTGATTCGAGAAACTCATGACGCAACTCGGATCAGAACAGTGTCCCAGACCGACGGTGTGCCCGAGCTCGTGGAGGATCTCCGTCGCCAAACGCTTCACGAACACCCTCTCGTCCGGGTGGGCCAAACGAGCCGTCGAGACGACGGCCACCCGACCCGGGTAACGGGCCTGCCCGAACACGAAGTTGAGCCCCGGGGCGTACAAGTCCCTGGAAGTCACGCCCACGACACGGGTCCACCCCGGCTTTCTAACCCTCTCGAGCTCCCTAAGCACGACATCCCCCAGGTACTGACCCCTTATCGGGTTGTACGCCTCCTCCTTCAGAACACCTCCGACCCTCGCCAAACCCACCTCGACGGGTACGGACTCGGGCAACGTCTCCCCGAGAACATCCTTCACGATCGAGGAAGCCTTTTCGAGGATGTTCAGCGGGACGTCGTCGTCTAGAACCCCTATCAACACCCTGAACGGCTTCAGGCGTTCACCCCCCGATCAGCTCACTTTACCGGCGATCACGGCTGTCCCGACCATCAGGAGCACCAGGCCCATGATACCGAGGACGGCGTCGTACCTCCGCCTGAACGACTCGAAGACGTTCAAAGCCCCGAGGGCCAGGGAAGCGACCCCGAACGGCAACTTAGGACCCCCCGCGGCGGCCACACCCAGCGTGGCCAACACCCCTATACCGAGGGCCAACATCGGCTTGTTCACGCGGACACCCAACCGACACCACCCCACGGGGGCATCGGCTTGCCCGTGAGGGAGCATTTGAAGGGAGCGCCCGAGGTTATCCGAACCGCCGTGGTCACCGTCAGTACCTCCAAGTTCGAGAAGGCGGCCGCGGGCGAGAACCCAAAGGATACCTCCGGGGACCTGGCCACCGAGATGCTGGAGGAAGCCGGGCACGAGGTCTCCTACAGGGTTCTCGTACCGGACAACATGGACGTGATAGCCGGCACCGTAGGATGGCTCGTCGAAAGAGTAGACGCGGTGATCACGACCGGAGGTACGGGGATAACCCCCACCGACGTCACCATCGAGGCGCTGTCCAAGGTCGCGGACAAGGAGGTGGAAGGTTTCGGTGAAATATTCCGAATGAGGTCCATCGAAGAAATAGGGGAACACGCCGTCCTCAGCAGGGCCGCCATGTTCGTTATCAAAGAGACCCCGGTGTTCTGCCTACCCGGGAGCCCGAACGCGGTGAAGACCGGCATGGAAATAATCCTGGAGATCCTAGGGCACGCCGTGGTCCACGCCGCGGGGAGGGCCTAACCTCCTCCACCTTTAGACGACATCATCCTCGCCAGTAACACGGCCATCAGCAAACCCACGATAGGCACGATGGGAAGCAGCGGGACCCCGTGGTGAACGATCACGGTATGGTGCACTGGATAGTGGTAGTAGTACGGGTGATGATGCACGTAGTAGTACCTCCTCACGATGATAACCCGGTGCCCGTAGTAATGATGATAATACGACGGGTAATGCCTGTGAATCAACACCAACAGGTGTCTGACCATCCCATCACCCCCTGAACGACGGAGACCGCGCACCGGTTTAGAGATTCCGTCACGATCGAGGCTCGGGTCTGCACCCCTCCACCCTCAAACACAAGGAGGCAACCTCGTGCCCACGCTCACAGCACGTCTCCAGGTCTTCCCCATCCAGAAGACCGTCGATGAAACCCGCCGCGAAAGCGTCGCCCGCCCCGGTGGGATCGACTATCTCCCCCTCGGGCACCGGCTCCGGGGGAACCTCCAACGTGTCCCCGTCGTGGTGAACGAGGGCGGGTTCCGATCCCCTCGTCACGACGATCACGTCCACGATCGACGACACCTCACGGATGGTCCTTTCGACACTTCCGAACAGATGTTCCGCCTCGGTAGCGTTGAGGAAGAGGACGTCCGTGACCTCCAGGTACGGCTCCAGGTAACCGGGCCCTCGTAGCACCATGGTCCCTGGTGAGAAGGTCACCGTCGCACCTCCGGCCGACGCCTTCCTCATCGCGTAGAGGAGGGTCCTCATCGGCTTCTCGGTCCTGAGCCCGATGAACGAACTCGCGTGAACTACCTCCGAAGACTCCAGCAAGCCCACATCGACATCGTCCGTGCCGAGGTCATCGTTCACGCCGGGATCCACGAGTATCCTCCTATCACCACCCGCGACCAGGCAGAAGGCCACGCCGGACCTCCCGTCCTTCCTCACCACGCCCCTAACGTCCACACCGTAGGCCTTGAGATCCTCGATCAGCAACTCCCCGGCCTCGTCCCTCCCGACCGCGCCCACGAACGCGGTCTCCCTCCCCATGTGAGCCAACCACGCCACGGTGTTGGCGGCGGAGCCCCCTCCCCTCCTCACCCTCTTCTCAACAGGCACCGAGTCGTCACGCTTGGGCATCCGAGGCAAGAACAGCAGCTCGTCCAGGTTGAGAGCCCCTATCCCGGTCACCTCCACTCATCCTTCACCTCCCTCACGCAGTCTCTCAACGGTATCCTGTAATCCCCTAGCTTACCCTCGAAGTTACCGGCCGTTACCCTCAACACCCCGTCGTACTCCGTGGCCGTGAGCACCGCGATCCCTATCGCTCTTCTCACGGTCTCCAGGTCGACCCCGTTGATCACGATCTCCGGGACCGCCTCCACATCCTCGGGTAACCTGTGATCCAGCGTCCTATCCCTGAGCGTGGGGCAGTACGGATGATTGGTCGTGGGGCCGATGTCGGGGTAGATGGTGTCGGGCTTGGAACCGGCGGCGCACACGTCGAACGGCGTAACGATGCCCTCGACATCCTTTAGGACGTCCACGACGCCGTAGGCAGCGTCCAGCGCCGATTCCAGACTATCGCAGTAGAGCCAGACGAGACCACCGGCGACGCCCTCGCCGTACCCCAACCGTCTCTCTATCAGGAACTCCCCCATCATTATCGGAACGTGTATCATCTCCCTACCGAACTCGACGTCCGTGTACTCGTAACCGTCCGCGCACCTACCGACCGGCCTCTCCATGTCCAGCTCACCGACCGGATCCTCGCAAGCGTCGAACACCCGGGTGGTGGGGTGAACGAGAACACCCTGCCTGATCCGCTTCCCGAGCTCCCTCTCCAGGTTCTCCTCGAAACCCTTCCTCTTCTCCACCCACACCTGAACCAGGAAACCCGGCCTCCCGTCGGGGGTCTCGTCGGGGTCCAACCACCTCTCGATACCCGCTTCCGACTCCCCGAACACCGTCGCTGGAAGGGCCGAGACGTGTCTCGCGGCCCTTTTCAAGGCCCTTTCGTCCGAGGCCGTGACCACGAACCGGGCGTAGATCCCGGCGAAAGCCTCGCAAAACGTGTCCTCCACCGGGACACCGTTCACGTCGAACGTGGTCAACGTGTTCACCCCTGCTTCTTCCTGATCCGCGGGAACCTTATCTTGAGGAGGCTGCCCCTGCGCCCCTCTTCGACGTGTTTCCTCACTATATCCCGGACGCGCTCGCTCACCTTCCTCGGGGCGGCCTTCCTCAGGTTCCTCGCCGTGTCCAGCGTCACAGCCATCAACGAGAGGCACTCCTCGAACCCCAGGGTCACATCCCGTAGAGTTTCGTTCCTGAGCTCTTGCACCACGCATTTGACGTCCTCTACCCTCTTCCCCGCGCTCATCAACGCGAGGAGTATCCCCACGCACACGCCCATGCTGGCGACGCCGTTTATCCCGCTCACGTCGACCAGGATCTTGTCGCTATCACCCACGGCGTCCGCAACGACGTCCAAAACCTCGAGTGGAGCCGACGTGTCGCACGATGTACCGTCGACGTCTGAATCCAACGTGACATCGAGGTACTCCGCCGCGTCAACGAGGCACACACGCTCCGAGGGAGCGCACACGGTTACCTTCACGTCGTCCACATCCTCCAGCGCCCTCAACTCCCCCAGGACGCCGGAAACGGCCTCGGACTCGACGTCCAGCCTCCTCAGCAGCACCTTCTCCACTGGAACGGAGACCATCCAGGGACAGAGCTCTATCTCCGGGGCGAATAGTATCACGGACCAGGACATCGGACCCGGCCCCGTGGGGGATCCACGGAGCCCCGATTTCAAACTGTTCGAACTCTATGGAAGGTCGGGGAGGGGGGCGGGTATTCAGCTCCCGGCTCCCGAACGATCGTCATCCCTCGTCCCGAGGTCCGTCCCGCCAGGCCTCTTCATGCACCGCTCGCAGGACCTCCCCCGGGTCCTCCCCTGTTTTCAACTTCACCCTCACTTCTCCGGAGCTCACCTCGACGACCTTCACCGTCCCTATCTCGGACAACGCCGATAACACACGCTCCACGTCCTCCCGTGTCCCCCTGATCACCACCTCCAACTCGTTCTCCGCCTCCTCGATGACCTCGAGGGGCTCTCCAGCGACCACGGAGTTGGGAAGTACTATCCTACCCGTGCTCGTCCTCAGTACCGTGCTCCTCAACCCGATGTCCTCCACCTCACCCTGCAGCCCCTTAACCCTCACGACCTCGCCCACCTCGAAGGGTCTCTCAACGGCTATCATCAACCCATACACGACGTCGGCCACCGCGTCCCTCGCGGCGACGGCGACACCGGCGCCCGCCAGACCCAAACCGGCCACCAGCGCGCTTATACCGACACCGAGTCCCTGAAGTATCACGAGCGCGCCCACGATGTACGAAGCGTACTTGAGACCCTTCTCCGCCCACCAACCGACGTCCTTCAGGCCCTGTTCTTCCAGGTGATCCCTAACCCTGGAGGCGATGCTGGACGTGATCTTGATCAGTAGCGCCGCTACCGCGGCGGATACAAGTAAACGTACAGGTTCCACATGGACTTGGATCATAGGGCGGGGATACCCCGTCCGGGAGGTGTTACGATGAAAGTGTACACCACGACCTTCAACGTGAAAACGAAGTCACGGGTGGAGATAGTCGACGTGACGGACGACGTCGTCGGTGCCGTCCGCGAGTCGGACGTCGAGACGGGGTTGGTCAACGTTCACTCCCGCCACACCACCGCCGCGGTGATCGTGAACGAGCCCGAGACGGGCCTGTTAAATGATATCGTCTCGGTGCTTTCCGACCTCATCCCAGAGGGGGCGGGCTACGAGCACGACCGCATCGACAACAACGCCGACTCCCACCTTAGAGCGATCCTCCTGGGCAACTCCGTGACCCTACCCGTCGTGGGGGGAGAACCCGACCTAGGAACGTGGCAGTCCGTCCTCCTCGTGGAACTGGACGGACCCAGGACCAGGACGCTACGCGTCACCGTCATCGGGGAGTGATCCGGCACCATGGATCTAAAGGAGTTGATCTCACGTCTACTCCCCGAGGCCTTCCGACAGTTCATGATGCTGCCATCGATGGAGGAAGTCAAGGAAGAGTACGAGCTGATGGTCGAACTCAAGTGCGAGGAATGCGGGTACGTGGAGTACAGGAGGAGGAACGACGAGAACGACGTCGTCTACGCCATCGACGGCAAATGCCCGGAGTGCGGCTCACGCATGATAATCCAAGAGGTATTCTCCATAGAAGTCGACCCCGAGGAATTCCCAACGGGCTTGGACCTCGAGCTCCTACGACGCGCGTTCGAGGACGCGGGATACCCGGTGGAAGACATCGAGGTTCGCAGCGACGGTACCGTCCGGGTGAAGGTCGAAAGGAGGGGAGACCCCCGAGCCCTCGCCAAGAACGTCGTGGCCGAGGGATTCACGGTGGAGCCCAAGAAAGCGGGCGAACTGATAGCCAGAAAAGTCACACCGACACCCACGGCCCACGCCAACCTAGCGGTCGCGATCGTCACCGCGGTTTTGGTACTAGGATCGGGATACCTCCTCTTCGGACGCGTGGGCCCCGCCCTCGAGTTCTCGGCCGTGGTACTCGCTTCCCTGACCGTGAAGGACGCCCTAAGGATATGGACGGCCCTCAGGGAAGGTCTGCCCGTCAGTAAGGTACCGCTACCCCTACCCGTGCCCGCGTACCCCGGGTACCACACGGCCCTGCTGACCTTCGAACTCCCCCCTCTACTCAGGACCGGCCTCATAAAATCCGGACTCGTCGGAATGGCCGCGGGATTCACCTTAGGCACCTTGGCACTCGTAGCCGGGTGCATGATGGGACACGTACCGAGCAAGCTACCGCTTCCCCACACCATCTGGACGGACATAGTAGGATCCTCCCTCAAAATACCCTCCAACCCCGTGACCGCGGCGGGCTGGACCCTACTCGCGATAACCTGGATATCCACCCTACCCGTCATCACGAACGAAGGAGGCATGATAGTCAGGGCCTGCTGGAGAGCCAACGACTCCACGACACTAGCGTCCACCCTCACATCCGGCGTAGCGCACTTCGTGTTCGGCTGGGTGGTCGGGGCGATCCTCGACGTCATCATGGCGACGATATTCATCCTCAGACCCAGGAACTTCTACCCCGAGAGGTTCCTGGACGAAGACGAGGAAACAGGCTTGGAGTACCTAGCCACCGCACTGGCCGCCACCTTCACCGTGATACTCGCGGCCCCGTCGCCGTTCGCGGTGGTCCACCACTGGTGGCCTTTAGGATTCATAAAGTAACGCGGGGGAAGACGTTGAAAGCGGTCCCGGAGTGCATCCCCTGCGTCCTGAAAATAGCCGTCGAGACCGTCGAACGAGCGGTCCCGGAAGACTCCAAGAAGGAGGCCATCCTAACAGCGACCGAACGCGTGGCGGAACTGTACTCCCGAGAACCCACCCCCCAACCCCCTAGACTAGGGACCGAGGCGCAACTCAAGGTGATGGAATACGCGGAAGATCCGGACCCTTACAAGGAAGACAAGGAAATCGCCAACGAGAGGGCCCTAGAGCTGGCGGAGGAGCTTGAATCAGACATCGAGAACCTGGACGTCGATGAGAAACTGAAACGGGCCGTCGTGGCAGCCATAGCCGGGAACGTGATAGACTTCGCCGTCGCCGAACACGAGTTCAACCTCGACGACCTGAAGTACGAGATCCAGGAGACGGAACCTCGCGTATACGACATCGATCCCGAGGAACTGAAAGACGCCAAAGTCGTGTACCTCTGCGACAACGCCGGCGAAATAGCCCTCGACAGGGTGCTGATCAAGGTTCTCATCGAAGATCTCGACGCCGACGTCACCGCCGTGGTCAGGGGAGAACCGATAGTCAACGACGCCACGATCGAGGACGCCAAGGCCGTGGGCCTGACCGAGGTATGCGAGGTCAAGGACACCGGAGGCCCCATGCTGGGACTCCTGTTGGACGACACCTCGGAGGAATTCCGGAGGCTGCTCGAATCCGCCGACGTGGTCGTGTCCAAGGGACAAGGCAACTTCGAGTCCATCCCGGACGAACCCTTCCCCGACGTCCCGGTGTACTTCCTCCTCAGGGCCAAGTGCGGGCCCGTGGCCGAGGAGTTGAACGTGAGCGTCGGAGACTACGTCGCCAAGAGGTGGGAGCCGGGACCCGACAACGTCGAGCGGTGGCGGGGGATGATGAACGAGGAACCCTGCGGACACGGGTGAAGAAGGGTCGACTTCCCGACCCCTCACCATCGCAACTCCAGGAAGTCCCCCGGTTCCACCCCCAGTTCTTCCGCCGCGCTGCCCATCGAGACGGCTACCTCCAGGTGCCCCGAGGAGGAACACAAGACCACCAACTCGCCGGGCTCGGCTTCCCCGTACGTCTTGACCCTCCTCGCCACCAACTCCTCACCCTCGGGCGTCACCACTAGGACCTCCTCCGGGGGCTCCACGTCGTCGAAATCCGCGTTCGTGATCACGTTGCCGAAATCGTCGACGAACCACACCCCACACTTACACCCGTCCTCCCACACCTCGGGCTCGGGTAGCGGCGGTTCCTCCAACACCTCCGCGTCTATCCTCTCGCAAAACCTCGAGGGATCCTCACCGCGAACGTATCTGGCGGCCGCCGGGGCGAACACATCCCTGCCGTGGAACGTGTTGGATACCTCCCAATCCGCCACCTCACCCTCGACTATCCTCCAAGCCCTCTCGAGACCGCCCAGTTCCTCGACCGCGGGCACCAGGAGACCGTTATCCGGTCCTATCAGGACGTCCCCTCTCCCGGTCTCGAGGAGAAGGGCCGCTCTACCGGTGCCAACCCCCGGATCCACGACGCCCACGTGTACGGAGCCCTCCGGGAACCACGGGCACGAGACCGCCATCACGTAGGAACCCGATACCACGTCACCCGCCGGTACCCCGTGGGTAACGTCCACGACCTCGACGCCCGGCGCCATCCTTAACAGGACGGCCTTCATCTGCGAGGGGTACGGGGACCCCCAGCCGAAGTCCGTCGTTACCGTTACCACCCTCAACCGGAGACCCCCGGGAGGTGATGATTAGGGATGATCACCCCCACGCTCACGGCCCTGATGTTGACGATGCCGCCCGAGGGGAACTGTCAACTGATCGGGAGCCTCGAGAGCGTCACGGTGATGGTGGACGCCTTCGCGCACGAGCTGGGCCACGCCACCGCCATAGCCAAGTACTACGGCGGCGTAGTATCATTCGAGATCAAACCGTACGGACTCACGCTGAAAACAGGGGACGGATACCTCATAGACATCAGACCCTACGGGCTCGGCTTGATAACGTTCGGACCGTACAAGCCGGGGACCACGGAGCGAGAGAAGGAACAGATGATGGAAAACATGTACGAGGAGTACGCCAAGAACCCCCGCGCCTTCTTCGAATCGATGACCGAAGCCGACGCTTACGTGTCCGCCGCGGGTCCCATCATGGGATCCTTGACCGCCGCTCTCCTGGGCGCCATCGGTCTCCCGGGCGCGTTCAGCGCGTGGTTCCTGAACGCGTGCAACTTCCTCCCTCAGGAACTCCACGGTCAGCTGTTGGACGGGTTGTACACGTGGGAGCTGACCTTACTCGGTAAGTACCCGTGGACGGAGTACCTCGCGGATTGGACCATCGTAGGGTTGGCCGGTCTCGCGTCCGCCGTCGAGGACCCCTGGGACGTTCCCTACGACCTCGGGATGGCCATGTTCAGCGTGACCTACGTGGGCATACCGGAGCTGGCCGACGATGTCTACAAGATCCTGTTGGGCGAGGCGTTGGGGCTCAAGGTCGACGTGAGGTCGTTCTTCGTCAACCCGATAGCGGGGGCCGGGTTGAACTTCTCCTTCGAGGGGCCGAAGTGGTTGCAGAGGGCCGTGGCGCTGATCGACGCGCTCACCTGGCTGGTGGTCATGCCCTACCTACCGGAAGACCTCAGGTTGGGGGCCTTCGTGGCCAAGCTCAGCGATCTGTCCCTGGACACGTGGCCCGCGTACCCGGCCCTGGGGTCGCTCCTGGGTACCTACCTGGCGCCCGTGTTCGAGACGCTTTACCTACTGCTGGCGCTGCAGGGGTGACCCTTCCACCCCTCCGGGTATCGTTATGAATGCCGTAACGATTTGGAGGTGCGGCGTGAGCCGCATCCTTCACTTCATGATTATCTCGATGTGCACCTCCTCGGGGATCTGGATCCTCATGAGTCTCCTTATCGTCCTCTCGTCGCCCCTGATATCGATCAACCTCTTGTGGATACGCATCTCCCACTTGTCCCAAGTGGCCTTACCCTCACCGTCCGGGGACTTCCTGGTCGGAACTATCAACCTCTTCGTCGGGAGGGGAATCGGGCCGGACATGTCCGCACCGGTCTCCTCAACCACCTTCTTTATCCGCTCGCACACCTCGTCCAGCTTGTGGTGATCGGTGCTGGAGAGCCTGAGTCGGACCTCCTGCACGTGGCGTCCCCCGGGAAGGGCGTTTAGGAGGGAAGGGCCGTGGGCTTACTCCTCCTCCTTCTCCACCTTGATGCACATACCGGCGGCCACAGTCTGACCCATGTCCCTGATGGCGAACCTGCCCAGCTGCGGGATCTCCTGCACCTCCTCGACGACCATCGGCTTCGTCGGCCTAACGCGCACCTTACCGGCCTCACCCGTCCTCAGGAAGTCCGGGTTCTCCTCGATCACCTCACCCGTGGCCGGGTCGATCTTCTCCAGCAGCTCCTCGAACTTGCAAGCCACCTGGGCCGTGTGGCAGTGGAACACCGGCGTGTAACCCACGGTGATCGCGCTCGGGTGCTGCAGGACCACGATCTGAGCCACGAACGTGTCCTTCGGCGTCACCACGGTCGCCGGCTCGTCCGGGTGACAGGCCACGTCGCCCCTGCTGATGTCGTTCTTACCGACTCCCTTCACGTTGAAACCGATGTTGTCACCGGGCTCGGCCCTCTCCAGCGGCTCGTGGTGCATCTCGATGCTCCTGACCTCGCCCTCGCCCTTACGACCGCCCGTGGCCGTGTACACCGGCTCGAACCTGACCGTGTCGCCGACCTCCAGCACGCCGGTCTCTACCCTGCCCACGGCGACGGTACCGACTCCCGTGATGGAGTACACGTCCTGCACCGGGATGCGCAGCGGCTTGTCGATCGGCTTCTCCGGCGGCTCCAGCTCGTCCAGCGCCTCCACCAGGGTCGGACCGTCGTACCAGGGCATGTTGTCGCTCTTCTCCACCACGTTGTCTCCCTTGAACGCGCTGATCGGGATGAACGGGATCTCATCCACGTTGTAACCGATCGTCTTCAGGAGCTCGGCGACCTCCTGCTTGACCTCCTCGTACCTGTTCTGGTCGTAGTCCACAAGGTCCATCTTGTTGATGGCCACGATGATCTGGTCGATACCCAGCGTCCTGGCCAGGAACGCGTGCTCCTTCGTCTGCGGCATGACACCGTCGTCGGCCGCCACCACGAGCACGGCGGCGTCGGCCTGGCTGGCACCCGTGATCATGTTCTTGATGAAGTCCCTGTGACCCGGACAGTCCACGATCGTGAACTCGTAATTGTCCGTCTCGAACTTGGTGTGAGCCAGATCGATGGTCACACCTCTCTCCCTCTCCTCCTCGAGCTTGTCCATGACGACCCTGAACTTGTCCTCGCCCTCACCCAGGTCCTTCTCGTCGATGTAGCCTAGGTCGTACAGCAGTCTGCCCACCAGCGTGGACTTACCGTGGTCCACGTGCCCTATGAAAGCCAGGTTGATGTGCTCCTTCTCCTTCGCCATGGGGAGGTTCCCCCGCGGTGCTTTTTTCGGGGCGGCTCGATCGCCCCGGCTTTTATAAGGTTTGTCGGTCGTGAGGTAAGGGAACGGTGACGGTGTTTCGGAATCTACGGCTCGAGCTCCTCCGGGTTCACGGGCTCGTCCCTCTCCACGGACTCGAGGGCGGCCAACGCCGTCTTCAACACCTCGTATCCGGCCTCACCGTCGACCAAAGGCTCCTTCCTCCCGGTCACCGCCTCCAAGAAGTCCCTCAACTCCAACTTCAACGGCTCCTCCTTCGGGACGTTGAACCTCTTGACGCCCTCCTCGTCCATGGTCTCGAGCTCCTGGTCTATGTACTGGAGCCTGATGATGCCCTCCGTCCCCGTGATCTCAAGCCTCCTCTCCTTGTACGGCGTCAACCAGTTGGTCTCGATGAGACCCGTCGGGTCCCCCTCGAACCTCAACATTATCTCGGCGTAGTCCTCCCTGGTCCTGGCTATCGCGGACCCGGCCGCCGCGTACACCTCCTCCACGTCGGAACCCACCATGTACCTCATCACATCGATGTCATGGACGGCTAGGTCCACTATCACACCCACGTCCTGGATCCTGGGCGGGTAGGGACCCACCCTCTTGGCCGACATCACCACGACCTCGCCCACGTCGCCCCTGTCCAGGACCTCCTTAGCCTTTTGAACCGCCGGGTTGAATCTCTCTATGTGACCAACCGCCAGCACCACGCCCTGCTCCTCGGCCGCTTCGATTATGTCTCGGGCCTTCTCGAGGTCGTCCGCCAGGGGTTTCTCCACGAGCACGTGGACCCCGTGCCTGATGACGTCGACGGCGACGTCCCTGTGGTACTTCGTGGGCACGCAAACGCTCACGGCGTCGAGGTCCTCCTCCTCGAGCATCTTGACGTGATCCGTGTACCAGTTGGCCCCGTACCTGTGGGCGACCTCCTTGGCCCGCTCCTCGTCCACGTCGCAGACGGCGATCAACTCCGCCTCCTCGAGCTCGTCGTACACCCTCGCGTGGTTCGATCCCATCATGCCCACTCCGATCACCGCGGTCCTGATCAAACCGAAACCCCCGGCCGGCGCCCGAAAGGGTGTTCTTACCGGGTTCGGGACACCAAATCGTTATGAAATCCGTAACGATTCCGTGAGGGCGTCCGACCCCCATCCCCCGCCCCCTGGGCTTTCGCCCTTCGGGGGCGGGGTCATCGGGGATCGGGATCCCGAGGTTCACACCGTGATCGTTACTCCTCTTCCTCCTCCTCGAGAGCCTCCTCGAGCAGCGCCTCCACCTGCGGGACCAACTGCTCGTCCCTGTAGTACCTGAGCTGCATCGCACCGCTCGGACACGCCGCGGCGCACTGACCGCAGCCCTCGCAGGCCACGTCCTGCACCTCGGCGACCCTCTTGCCGTCCTCCTTCTCGACCATCTCTATGGCGTTGAACGGGCACACCTGCGAGCACACGCCGCAACCACCGCACACGTCCTCGTCCACCGTCGCCGTGATCAGCTCGATCTCCACCTTACCCTGCGACATCGGTATGCTCGCCTCGCTGGCGGCACCCTTCGCCTGAGCCACCGTGTCCGGGATGTCCTTCGGACCCTGAGCGACACCGGCTATCTGCACTCCGCGCACCTTCGTGCTAACAGGCTCCAGCTTCGGGTGCAGCTCCTTGAAGAACCCATCCGGCGACCTGTCGATACCCAGCATGTCGGCGAGCTTGCTGTAGGTCTCCTCCGGCGCCACCAGACCGCAGCCGAGCACCACGAGGTCCGCCTCGATCTCCATCGTCCTGCCCACCAGCGTGTCCTCCACGCGCACGATGAGGTTCTTCGTCTCCGGGTCCTCGATGATCTCCGCCGGCCTACCCCTGATGAACCTGACACCGAACTGCTTCTGAGCCCTCTCGTAGTACTCCTCGTAACCCTTACCGAACGCCCTGACGTCCATGTAGCAGCAGTAGACCTCCGCGTCCGGCTCGTGCTGCTTGATCAGCTGCGCGTTCTTCAGGATGAACATGCAGCAGATCCTGCTGCAGTACGGCTCACCGTCCTTCCTGTCCGACGGGCACCTCGAACCGACGCAGTGGATGAACACTATCCTGTGCGGCTCCTTGCCGTCGCTCGGTCTTATCACGTGACCCTCCGTCGGTCCCGCCGGGTTGATCATCCTCTCCAGCTCCAGCGTCGTGATCACGTTGTCGTACTTGCCGTAACCGTACTCCTCCAGCTTGCTGGCGTCGAACTCCTGGTAACCCGTCGCCACTATGATGGTACCCACCTTCAGCCTGATCTCCTCCGGCTCCTGCTCGAAGTCGATCGCCGGCGGGTCCTGCGGGCACGCCTCCTCGCACAGCCTGCACTCGATACAGTGCTCCCTGTCGATCGTGTACACCAACGGCATCGCCTGCGGGAACGGCACGTAGATCGCCTTCCTGTTACCGATGCCCAGGTCGAACTCGTTGGGCACCTCTATCGGGCAGACCTCGGCGCAGGCACCGCAGCCCGTGCACGCGTCCTCGTCCACGTACCTCGGCTTCTTC
>JAADCQ010000030.1 GCA_013154335.1 Methanopyri archaeon | reverse complement strand
GTGTGGATCGTGTGCTTCTCGGGGTCTATGGGCTCTCCCATCGCGACCCCCTCGAGCCTGTAGCCCCCGTCCTTCTTCTCGATCTTGACCTCGAAGTCGGAGAACAGCATCTCGTTCACCTCGTGTCTGAACAACAGCTCCTCCAGCCAATCGTGGAAGAGCTCGACTAGATCGTCGGCTTCTACCTCGATCTCGACCCTCTCCTTCGGCTCCACGTTCTCCAGGTCCGCGATCAGTTCGAAGAGGGCCCGAGCGGCGTCCACGAAAAGCTCTTCGAGATCCTCGGCCCAAACGCGGAAGGCGGCGTCCGCCGTGTGCTCCAACTCCTCCCAAGGCATCCCCACATCACCCCACGGGGGGACACGACCTTGTGTCTGGCCTTCCCGGGCAAGATCGTCGAGTTGGACGGCAACAGGGCCGTCGTCGATTTCGGAGGGGTGAGACAGGAGGTCGACGTGAGCCTACTCGAGGACGTTAAGGTCGGCGATTGGGTCCTCGTTCATACCGGCTTCGCCATCCAGAAGATGACCGAGGAGGAGGCCAAGGCCTCCCTCGAGGTGTGGGAGGAGGTACTGAAGCACATGGAGGAAGAACTTGATGAGCTCGAGGGACCGTAGACGCCTGATCCACGAGCTAACGGCCCGTATCGAGGAGATCGCGCGGGAACTGGACGAGGTAACTATCATGCACGTGTGCGGGTCCCACGAGAGGACCATCGTCGAACACGGTTTAAGGTCCCTGTTACCCGAGAACGTGAACCTGGTGTGCGGGCCCGGGTGCCCCGTCTGCGTGACCACCCCGGGCGAGATAGCCGCCGCGGTCAAGGCCGCGGAAGAAGGCTTCACGGTGTGCGCGTTCGGGGACGTGTACAGGGTACCCTCCCCCGAAGGGAGCCTATCGTCCGCCGAAGGGGAAGTCATCGTCGTCCAAAGCGCAAGGAAAGCCGAGGAAATAGCGGAAGAGAG
Organism: Methanopyri archaeon; assembly: GCA_013154335.1. Taxonomy (GTDB): domain Archaea; phylum JAADCQ01; class Methanopyri; order Methanopyrales; family Methanopyraceae; genus Methanopyrus. The sequence goes on along the minus strand of JAADCQ010000030.1, from coordinate 3,542 downwards.
GGACAACGACGTCCTCTACCTGGCCGTCGGCTTCGAGACCACGGCCCCGACCACGGCCGCCGTCCTCAAGGACGATCCACCCTCCAACTTCTACGTGCTATCCGCCCACAGGCTGATACCACCCGCCATGGAGTGGCTGATCTCGAAAGGATCCGGTGTCGACGCCTTCATATGCCCCGGACACGTTTCCACGATAATAGGGACGAAACCCTACGAAAGGGTGGCCGAAGAAGTCCCCTGCGTGGTGGCCGGGTTCGAGCCAGAGGACGTTCTCCTCGCAACCTTAGCGTGCCTCAAGATGATCGCCGAAGGCAAGACGGGGGTAGTCAACGAGTACAAACGCGCCGTGCGGGAGGAGGGGAACCCCGTGGCCTTGAAGGTGATGAACGAGGTCTTCGAGCCCGAGGACCGACCCTGGAGGGGCTTCCCCACCATACCCGACTCGGCGCTGGCCCTGAAGGACGAATTCTCCGACCATGACGCCACCGAGATCGGCGTGGAACCCGATTACTCCCTCGGGTCCGACCCACGGTGCATCTGCGACAGGATACTCAGGGGCGAAGCGACCCCGAGGGACTGCCCGCTCTTCGGGGATGAATGCACCCCGCTCGACCCGGTCGGCCCATGCATGGTCTCGGAGGAAGGACCCTGCTTCATCGAGTACAGGTACGGCGGTGGTACCACGTGACCGTGATCGGAAGAGCCCTCGGCGATCCGGCCGACCCGATACGCGCCGTCATGTTCACGCTCACGATACCCCTCACGGCCGGCGCCGCCACCATCGCCTTCATGGCGGGAGCCATGGCCGCCGCCGGGTTCAGCATGAAGGTCGTGACCCTGGTGTCCGGGTACCTGGGCTGCTTCGTGGTCCCCGCCTACTACATCCTGGCCCAAGGGGTCTTCGCCTACGCCGTCGGTAAGTACCTGACCAAGCACTTCAGGGAATCCGTAGGGATGCTATCCACGCTACAGCACTACTACAGCGAGTGGACGACGGAATCCACCGAGGCCGTGCTCAGGATGGCCATAGAGGAGGGGAGGAAACTAGGGGAAAAGGACCGATCCATTCAATGGGGCGTCCTCTCCGTCGCCACGGCCGGACTCGCGTTCCCCTTCTTCATGTGGAGCGTCAACAGAGACGTCCAAGTCCACGAGAGGCTCGAATCCGCGGCCATCACCGCGCTCATGAGGGACCTAGGGGTATCGGACCCCTGGGTGGAAACGGAGCTGAGACCCAGGGTCGGCAACAGAGGAGCCTTCGTCTACGTCGTCCTCCCGTTCCTGTTCGGCCTCCTCAACTTCCTGGCCGCGTACGGGGCCGCCAAAGACCTCCGAGCCCACGTGCGGTTCCACGAGAAGGTCGAATCGCTACTCTACGGTGAGGGCACGGGGAGCGGAGGCTAACCCAAGGCCTCACACCACACCTCGTGCACCTTCTCACACTCCCTCACCACATCCTCGGGACGTATCCCACCCCTGGTCTTCAGAGCCGCCGCCACCTGCGCACCCCCGGCACCGACACCCTCCTTGACGTACCCCTCCTCGTACAACCGGAACCCCTCGTACCTCGACGTCGCGAAACCCGGGTCCGCGTGGAACAGCACGAACCCGTCCGGAGACGCCTGCCTCATGAGATCCACCACGTCCGAGTCCGGATCCTCCACCACGTACTTCGTCGTGCCCACGAACACGGTGTCCGGACCCATACCCAGCTCCTCCACGGCCGCCGCCAGTATAGGGGCCATCTGCGTTCCACCGGCCAACAACACCGGCACCCTCGACCCCTCCAACACCCCGAGGACCGCCGGCATCATCGGATCCCCGAACTCCATCATCGCCTCGAGAACGGTCAGGTCCCCGGGCTCCACGCCCGCCCTCCTCAACCCCTCCCTCACGACCCTCTCCTTCACGTCGTGAGGCGCGTCGTGAGAACTGCTCGCGAACCTACCCTCCGTCTCGTACCCCGCCGCCGTCATCACCGCCATCGCCGTGGTCGTGCCCCCGGGGACGCTCTCCCCTACCGTCAGAAACCCCACGTCCCTGGAAAGCTCCCTCCCCAGGATCCGACCCGCGTCCATCAAGGACTCGAAGACGTCCTCAGGAACCGCGGTCTCCCTCCTGAAATCGCGCCCCACCTCCCCGTTCAGATCCACCGTGGGACACGCCGGCTTCACGGCCACACCCGCGTCCGCGACCAGGAAGGGTATGTCGGCGAGATCCAACACCGCCCTCGTTATCACGGCGGGAGAAGGCGCCCCCACCGGGTTCTGGGGGACATCGTCCGCGTTCACTATCCTATCCAGGTACACCAACTCCACGTCACCGGCCGGCGTGTGGAAGGTCAACTCCGGCGTCTTACCCGCCGCGGATATACCCGGCACCCTGCTTATCTCCGTGCTCGCTATCACGCACACCATGACGGTATCCTCTCCCGAACACCTCGACAGGACCCGACCTATCAGCGTCGAATCGCCGACGGCCCTGATCCCGGGAAGAACCTCCTCCCCGATCACGGTTCCATCACCCTCGGCAACCCCTCCGTCAGGACCTCCGGTCCACCCTCCCTCACGACCACCATCTCCTCTATCCTGACACCGAGCCTCTCGGAATACAACCCCGGTTCCACAGTGATCACGCAGTTCTCCGGGAAACCCTCGTCGAACCCCGCCTCGTGGACGGAAACCCCCACGTGATGGCCCAAACTGTGAAGGAACTCGTAACCGTCCGGAGCGTCCTTCAGGACCTCCTCCGCCTCCTTCGAGACCTCCTTAGGTTCGACGCCCGGTTCAAGGACGTCCAACGCGGCGTCCAGGGCCTCGGAGACCAAGTCCGCCACACGCTCCGCCTCGGAACCCTTCACCCAAACCCGGGTGACGTCCGTGCACAGGTAACACTTCAAACCGTGATCTACCAGGGCCACCTCCTCCCACCCTTCGACGGGTGAAGGAACGTGATGAGGGACCCCCGCGGCCCCGTCGTAGGCCACTATCGGATCGAACGATGGCCTGAGACCCTCCGAGGCCGCGTCACCCCTCAGCTCGAGTTCAACGTCGGTTTCCGGCCCCTCCGGCGGTGACACCCTCTCGAAGGCCTTCACCGTCCTGTCCACGAGATCCCTCAGGAGCTTCAGCTCAGGACCCGTCTTGGACAGCCTGACTTTCGTAACGCTTCTCGTAACGATACGGGGCCTGTAAACGGGGACCACGTCGCAAGCCTTCCTGGAGTCGACGGCCCTCGCAGGCTTGAGATCCGAAGGATCATCGATCACCTCGACGTCATCGGGCACCGGCCACTCCCTGACCGCCGGCCTGTCCATCTTGGAAACCACCAGGGTCACGTCGTCGTCATCCACGTACACGGCCCTGCCTCGGAACCCCGTCAACCATTCGACGTTACGCGGCTCGACGAGGGCCACCGGACCGTTCAAATCCTCAGTCAACCTCTCCACCTTCTCCTTCAGACTCCTCGCCACCGTCTCCGTCGCCTTTTTCATCCAATCCCCTCGAGACACCTCGGATCACCCTCCGGTACACCTCGAGAAC
>JAADCQ010000050.1 GCA_013154335.1 Methanopyri archaeon | reverse complement strand
AAAGCAATTATTGGAAGAAAAAGAAAAATAAGGCGTATTAGAAGTTGAGTTACCATCCCCATTGTATGTACCCCGTTATTTATTCACTTTTTGCTGTACTTTCTGGTTATTGGTGCAAACAACAGCGACATTATAATTGGTAAAAACATCGATAACCTATATTTCACGTTATTTTTTCATGTAATATCTATCGCCCAAACTGATGTTGGTTCGCCGATATAATATGGACCTTCCTTTACAGTATGTCCATTCTCCGCTAACAGCCGTGGCTGTACCGATAATCACCAGGATGGAGGTCAGTGAGACGAGGATTCCTACCCTCATCTTCACTTCCCCGGGGACCCGGGTTTTATAGGCACGTCGATTATCTTCGAGGAGAGTGCCGTTCATGGTACTTAACAGCCATCGATTAACACGATCGTTCGAGACATGCGAGAGATGTCGGGACTTTCCGGCAAGCTTTAGGTCGAGGATGGTGACGGTCCCGCGGTACCGTGGGACGTGGGGAGGCGTGGATGAAGTCACCCGTCCTCGAGGTCCCGGTGGATCCCACCCCGGCCTTCGGGAGGGCCGCCGCCCGTCACGCGGCCGAGACGTTGAGCGAGCACGGTCTCGATCCGGAAACGGCGAGGGGTCTGGTCGGGACGGACCCGCTGCCCGAGGGGAGCCCGGAGGAGCTGTTGAGGGAGGGCCTTCGCGGGCTGGTCGAGGGTATCTCCGACCTCCTGGACCCGGACGGTCTGAGGGAGGATCTGGAGGCCCTCGGTGGGTCCGAGCCCGTGGTCCTGGCGGACGCGGTGTCGTGGAGGGTGAAGGTGGGGATCACGGTGCTCGAGGCCGTGGAGAACCTGCTGTCACCGCCTCACCTGGCGGACGCCCTCGACCTGTGGGCGGCGGGTCTCGCGTTGAGGACGGGTAACCTCGCCGTGGCCACGTCGGTGCTCTCGTCCCTGGGGTGGAGGCCGGACGCCCCGGTGCCCCGCGTCTACGTGAGGCCGCCGCACCTCTCCGAGGTCCTCACCTCGTTGGGGGACGCCCTGATCGGCCTGTCCTTGGCCGCCCACGCCCTCTCGAGCAGGGGCGCGTCCCCATCGGTGGTGGCCCGTGCCCTTCCCCGGGTGGAGGTCCCGGAGGCGGACGTGAGCGTCGTGAAGCCCCTGCTCGACGCCGTGAGGGACGTGATCTCGCGGGTTCTCGAGGAGGAGGCCAGGAAGGCGGTGTGGCGCGGGTCGGAACCGGCGGGCCTGGCCTCGCTGGGGGTCGAGGACCCGGAGGGGTTCTTCCGAGACGTCTCGGACGCCGTGACGGCGACCCTCGAGACCGCGCTCCGCGTGGTCGGGTCGCTGGATCCGGGTGATCTCGCCGGGTTCCTCACGCGGGCGTCGACCGAGGTGGAGCTCGCCGGGGAGGTCTTCGGTCCGGATTCCTACGATCCGGGTTGGAGGCTCTGGAGGGAGGCCAGGGACGCGTTGGAGAGGGAGCTCGGGGTCCTGGATTCTTCGGTGGAGGAGGCTCTGAGGCGCGCGATCGAGAGCGTGAGCGCGGGCGAGGGTTCCGTGGAGGAGGTGCTGGGACGCGTGGGGGAGTTCCTGGAGACGGGCCGTGAGATCGTGAACAGGGCCGTCGAGAGGATCTATCGGTGGATGGGCTGGGAGGAGGAAGACCGGCGCTGACCCGGGTCGGCACCCCCTCCCCTCCGCACGGAGGGCGGCTAAGGGAGCGCGTCCTCATCCCCGGAGTGTTAACCGTAACTCCGCGCCTCGCCAGTTTCGAAGCACAAGTAAAGGGGGGTTCCACCGTGGCAACCCTTCGCCCGAAGGGGGAGGAAGGGGAGTGCCGACCCCCGAGGACGTCGCGCTCGCCGCCCTCCTCCACGACGTGGGCAAGATCAGGCAGAGGCACTCCGGGCGGGGCGACCACCAGCGCCTGGGCGTCGAACTCCTTAAGGAAGCCTTCGGTGGCGACGAGAAGAGGAGGGAAGAACTCGGCCTCGCCGTCCTGGCCGCGGGCCACCACCACAGGGACCACCTCGGGAAGGCGAGGCCCGGCGACCTGAAGGTGCCGGAGGACTGGGTCCAAAAGCTCGCCGTGGTAGCCCTCGCCGACACCCTGGCCAGCACCGAGAGGGAGAACGTCCTCGACAGGGAGGAGAAGACCGGCGGGTGCAGGTCGTACTGGACCCTCCACAACCCGTGGCACAGGGTCGTGAAGGTCTTCTCGGAGGGACTCGGACCCGACGGCGTCGAACCCCGGTGGAGGTGGGAGGAGACCAGACCCGAGTTCCTGCCCGACGAGCTCCCTCTCCTCCACTTCAACACCGAACCGGATGACTTCCGACCGCCCGAGAACGTCGCGTCGGTCGACCCCCGTCACCCCAAGGTCAAGAACGACCTGAAGGAGAGGTACCGAAGGCTCGACCGCAGGCTGGTGGAGTTGCTGAAGGAACTGAACGTGTCATCACACCCGCACCCGTTCGACCCCGCCCGCGTCGCCCTCGAGGTCACCGGGAGCCTCGTACCCGCCCAGCACTACGTCCCCGAAGGCAAGGACCACATGCGGGCGATCCCGCTCCACGATCACTGCACCCTCACCGCCGCCTTCGCCGTCTGCCTGCAAACCCTCGTGGACGACGGCGCGATCGACCCCGGCCCCTCGGACGATCCCGAGGGATCCTACTCGAAGATCTTGGAGGATATCAAGGGCCGGTCCCCCTTCCTCCTCGTACGCGGCACCCTCACCGGCATCGGCGAGTTCATCCGATCCGTGAGGAGAGCCTCCCCGATCGAGATGGGCGGGAGGAAGCGTAGCTACCTCAAGATCATCAGGGGCAAGTCCGCCGCCGTCGACGTGATCACCGCGGGCGCCGCCTGGGCCGCCCTACGCAAGGCCCTCGGGCCCAAGGCCCATCCCGCCCTGCTCATCAGGGCGGCCGGCGGCTCCTTCACCCTCCTCCTGCCCGCCGTCGACGGGGCCGAGGAAGCCCTGGAAGCCCTCGAGGAGTCCCTCAAGTCCACACTCCTCGACTTAACCGACGGCGTGCTGTCCGCGGGCCTCGCTTGGGTAGAGTTCGGTCCGAAAAACGTGTTCGAAAGGCGTGATTCTCAACGCGAGAGTTTCCAACACAAGGTCATGAAACTCGAGGCCGAGTTGTCAAAGTCCGTCGTCCGCAGACCGACAGGTGCCCTGGGTGACGCCGGGAGGGACCGCAGGGAGATCTGCCCCGTGTGCGGCAGACCGGCCCGCGAGGACGAACTCGAGTCCTCGGGCGTTTGCGAACTGTGCGGGTACCTCCACGAACTGGGCGGGGCCATGGTCAGAAGGGACGGGGAAGGGAAGCCCCGGCTCGCCGGTTACGTGGTCACGAGGCACGATCCCGGGGACGAGCGCGTCGAGGGCATCGAGGTGCTCCGCGTCGATAAGCAGGCCTACTCGGCCCACTACGTCGAGGCGGGGAACGTCCGTGGAGCCGCGAGAACGGGCGAACTTCTCCTCGTGGATCCGGCCCACGTCCGCGACGCCCTCGAGGCCGCCGGGAGGGAGGAGAACGCCCCGAGGGTGGTGATGACCTACATCCCGTGGTACGCCGCCTCCAAGGGCGACGTCGGGGAGGAGGGCGATGGGAGCGAGGTCGCCACGTTCACCGGCATGGCGGAGGCCGCGCCCGGCGCCGATCTCCTCGGACTCACCTACGTGGACGTCGACAACCTCGGCGCCTGGATGAGGATCGCCTCGCGCGACTCGTTCGGCACCATGGTGGCCCTGTCCAGGCTGGCGGACCTAACGTTCAGGCACTGGATCAACGTCCTGGGGTTCAGGACCGCCGCCCAGGTCCTAAACCCACCGAGGATCCTGTTGAAGGACGGGAGCACCGTCGACCCCACGGACAACCTCCCGAGGTTCGTGGAGGACGGGAGGCTCGGGACCGAACACCGGGACGGCGGGAGACCCTTCCTGATCGCGTACTCGGGGGGCGACGACCTACTCGTCGTGGGGGCCTGGAACGAGGCCCTGTCCCTCGCCCACGAGGCCTTCCTGCTCTTCTCGCACGCCGCCGGGTACACCGACCTGGCCTCGATCTCCGGCGCCACGCTCCTAACGCGCAAGAAGGCCCCGTTCCACCTCGTCCTCGCGGCGCTCAAACGGGCCGAGAGGGAGGCCAAGGAAGCCGGTGAAGGGAGGTCGTCCGGGCCCAGACCCATGCTCGAGCCCAAGGGTATGCTCAAGGTACCCAGGGTCCCGGAGGCCGACCCGATCCCCGTACCCGCGGTCTTCCTCGCCGTCGAGGAGTTCAGAAACGTCAGGGACTCCTCCGAGGCCCTGGAGAAGAGGACCCGCGTCCACAGGCTCCTCCGCGCCCTCCGCACGTGGTGGCGCTCCAAAGAGGGGAACTACCCCGCCCTGAGGACCGTGTCCATCCTAGTGTACCTGGTCGAGAGGATCGACGACGAGGAGGAAACCCTGGCCCGGACCGTCCTCCGGGACGTACCCCTCGCCCCCTCGCCCGATCCCCGTGAGAACTGGAAGGCGCCCGTGGGTCGGATCGACGTCGCGCTCATCCCCTACTTCCTCGCCACCAAGAGGGGGTAG
>JAADCQ010000010.1 GCA_013154335.1 Methanopyri archaeon | reverse complement strand
GCCCTTTCCGGGGCGTTGATGCTGGGTGGCGCTGCTCTGACGGTGGTCGGTATAATCATGACGGCGAGGAGGAGGGTGAAGGTGTGAGTGGGTCCGGATCCCCTCGTCGATGTTCAGGATGACGTGAGGCGGGACATGGGTTTCGACCCGGGGATGGACGCGCTGGCGGCCGAGTTCCTGGACGCGATCCTCGAGGTCACCGCTTCGAAGGTTCTGAAGCCCGAGGATCTGCCCGTGGGGGAGGATGTGGTCGTCGTCGGGGCCGGTCCGTCCGTTCTGAGGGTGGGAGAGGTCGTTGACGAGTTGGAGGGTAGGGTGGTGTACGCGGCGGACGGGGCTTCGGGTGCCCTCCTCGAGGTCGGCGTGGTGCCGGACGTGGTGGTGACGGATCTGGACGGTGGGGACGAGGTGTTGGTGGCGGCCGTGGAGGGGGGTGCCGTGCCCGTGGTTCACGCTCACGGGGATAACATCGAGGCGTTGGCTAGGTTGGTGCCGGTGTTCGGGGAGGTGTTGGGGACGTGTCAGGTGTTCCCGGCGCCGGGTTCGTTGTGGAACCCGGGGGGTTTCACGGACGGGGATAGGGCGGTTGTTATCGCGGCGAGGTTGGGGGCGGAGAGGGTTTTCACGGTCGGTATGGATCTGGGGGATACGACGACGTCCTACTCGAGGCCGGGCGAGGGTGAGGGGGTTTTCGAGGCGGATCCCGTGAAGAGGAGGAAGTTGCGGTGGGCGGGTGAGGTGTTGAGGTTGGTGGAGGAGGTGTTGGGTGTGGAGGTTAGGCCTCTTCCAGGGCTTTCCTGAGTTCTTCCATGGCGGGGGCGGCTCTCTGGGGTATTCTGACGTCGGCGATAGGGGAGAGGGCCGTTTCCGAGGGGTTAATCTCGATCACGGTGGCCCCGTGGGATTTGGCGAGGATGGGTAGGTCGGCGGCGGGTCTCACCTCGCCGGAGGTTCCGATGACGAGCATGACGTCGCATTCCCGTGCGAGTTCTTGGGCCCGTAGGAGGGCGTCGGGGGGTAGGGGTTCGCCGAACCATACGACCCCGGGTCTGAGGGGTGCGCCGCATTCGGGGCATTTCGGCGGTAATTCCGGGTATTCGAGGCCTTCGCCGGCTTCGGGGTCGTTGGTGCGTTCGTAGTCGCAGGATGTGCACTCGTCGGTCCATATGTTGCCGTGTAGTTCTATGACGTGTCTGGAGCCGGCTCTTTGGTGTAGTCCGTCCACGTTCTGGGTCACGACGGCATCGAGGATGCCTTCTCTCTCCATCCAGGCCAGGGTGGTGTGGCAGGGGTTGGGTTGGGCTTCCGCTATCTTCTTCCTGCGCCATAGGTACCATTTCCAGACCTTGACGGGGTCGCGGGCGAAGGCTTCGGGTGTGGCGAGTTCGCGGGGGTCGTATTTGTTCCAGAGGCCGTCTTTGCCCCTGAATGTGGGGATGCCGGAGTCGGCGGAGGCGCCCGCTCCGGTCAGGGCGACGACGGTGTCGGCTCGGTGGATGTGTCGGGCGGCCTCTTGGATGGGTTTCATTCGGCGGCCGCCCGGCGTTTCTTCCAGACTTCGAGCGGTACGCTGAACTTCTCTTCGACTTCCTGCCTGTGGACCGAGTTGTACGCGCAGAACGGGATTATCCTGCCGTCGGGTGTGGCGTAGTGGATGACGCACCTGCGGACTCTATCGGTCTGGAAGTTGTACGGGTCCATGAAGTGCATGCATCCTAGGAGTAGGGAGTTCCAGTGGAATTCGGATATGGCATCGTAGGTTCCTTTGGTCACGACGTCGACCATGAGTTTGGCCAGTTTCTTGCCCATCGTTATCTTGAAGAGTTTCCTCATGTTCTTGGTTATGAATTTCATCAGCATCTTGGCGGCGCGGAGTTTGTCGCGGCGGCTTTCTATCCTTCCTACCTTTTCCACGAGTTGTTCGAGGAATTCTATGAAGGCGTCGGGGTCGACGAACTCGGTTATGGGGACGTACCCGTCGTTCTCCTCGATTAGGTACGTGGCCACGCCGCAGAGGGGGTGGGCGGAGAACTCGGGTTTGTTGCTGCCTTGTAGGGTGTTGACGAGGCGGGCTATCTTGGCGGCGATGGGGACGGGGTAGAAGCTGTCGGCCGGTACCTTGCCGTCGGTCTGTTCCTCGACGAGTTTGACGAAGTCGGGAATGGTTATGCGCATGCGGCGTCTCTCCTCGAGGGGTACCCTGCCCGTGAAGGATATGGGTTGGACGTTTATGCCCCTGATGACGTGGTACTCGCGGGCGAGTTCGAGCATGGGGCCGATCTGGTCGTCGTTGACCCCTTTGGCGAGGGTGGGTACGAGGACGGTGGATACGCCTTCCTTCTCGAGGGCTTCTATGGCTTCGAGTTTGAGGTCGAGGACTTTGGCGCTGCCCCTTATCTCGCGGTAGATCTCCCTGTCGAGGCCGTCGAACTGCATGTAGACGACCCTTAGTCCGGCGTCGTGGAGGTCCTTGGCGAGGTCCGGGTTTCTGGCGAATTCTATGGCGTTGGTGGCTATTTGGACGTGGAAGCCTTTCTCGGCGGCCATGGCTATGATCTCGTGGATGTCTTCCCTGACGAGCGGTTCTCCGCCCGCGAACTGGACGGCGCGGCAGGGTAGGGGTCTCTCGGATCTGAGTCTGTCGAGCATCTCCTCGATCTGTTCGAGGGTGGGTTCGTACACGTAGCCCTTGGCTTCGGCGTTGGCGAAGCACACGGGGCAGTTCATGTTGCACCTGTTGGTCACGTCGATTATGCCGAGGGCGGTGCAGCTCTCGTGTTGGGGGCATAGGCCGCAGTCGAGGGGGCAGCCTCGGGCGACGTCGGTGTTCGGGTTCTCTATGCCGGGGCCTTGGAACTCGTACTCGAAGGCTCTCTCGTAGAACCTGTAGTCGGACCAGACGACGTCCCTGAACTCGCCGTGCTCGGGGCACTCCTTAACTATTTCAACGCGGTCGTCCGGCGTGCGGACGATCTTGGCCGGGATAACGGTGAGGCACTCCGGGCAGAGGCTCTCGGTCTCGTACAGCACCGTCTCGGACTCGGTCATTGAAGGCCCCCTGAGGGTGTGAGGTGAGGATGGATATCACGGTGATGGCGGTGGAACTGGGGAAGGGGATATGGTTCATCCTTCCGGCGTATCTGGCGAATCTTAGCGCTTGCTTGCTCGGAGGCGGGCGACCGCTGGATTTCGGTAAAAAGCTTTCCGACGGGAGGCGTCTCCTGGGTGACGGGGTGACGGTGAGGGGGTTCGCGGCGGGGGTCGGTGTGGGCACGGTGGTCGGGGCCCTGCAGGGGCTGGTCGCGGGGTCTTTCGTGTATCACGTGGAAGAGGGGTTCGTGTTGGGCTTGGGGGCGATGCTCGGTGACGCGGCTGGGAGTTTCGTGAAGAGGAGGATGGGCATCGAGAGGGGCGCGCCCGCTCCGGTCCTGGATCAGCTCGATTTCTTCGCCGGGGCGGTGGTCATGCATTACGCGGTGTTCGGGTGGTTGCCGCCGGCCAGGATCGTTCTGGCGTTGGCGGGCGTCACCTTGATCCTTCACTGGTTGACGAACGCGGTCGGTTACCTGTTGAGGTTGAAGGAGGTGCCGTGGTGATGGTGGATAGGGAGGAGTTGGCCAGGATGCTGTTGGACGTCGGGGCGTTGAAGTTCGGTAGGTTCGAGTTGTCCTCGGGGAAGGTCAGCGATTACTACGTGGACGTGAAGGAGGCTTCCACGCACCCCGAGGTCCTGGACGCGATGACGGACGCGCTGGCGGGGTTGTTGCCCGGGGACGCGGAGGTGGTGGCTGGACCGGAGCTTGGGGCGGTGCCTTTGGTGGCCGTTCTGTCGGTGAAGACGGGGGTTCCGATGGCCATCGTCAGGAAGGAGGAGAAGGGCTACGGTACGGGTGGGAGGTTGATCGGGGACGTGGAGGGGAGGAACGTCGTGGTGGTCGATGACGTGGCCACCACGGGGGGTTCGTTGTTGGAAGCGGCGGAGGTCGTGAGGGGGGAGGGTGGTGAGGTGAGGACGGCGATCGTCGTGGTGGACAGGAGGGAGGGTGCGGAGGAAGCGCTTAAAGAAGCGGGTATCGAGCTCCGGAGCGTGCTGACTGCCGATGATCTCAGGGGGTTGAGGGAATGAGGGTGTTGCTGGTGGGTGGAGGCGCGAGGGAGCACGCGATAGCGGAGGCGTTGTGCGGGGCGCCGGACGAGGACGTTGAGTTGTACGCGTTCATGCCGAACAGGAACCCGGGTATAATCAGGCTTTCCGCGGATTACGAGGTGGGCGACGTCACGGACGTCGAGGCCGTGGTCAAGGCGGCGGAGAGGTGGAGGGTCGATCTCGCGGTGGTGGGTCCGGAGGATCCCTTGGCCGAGGGTGTCGCGGACGCGCTGGAGGAGGTGGGTGTCCCTACCTTCGGTCCCAAGAGGGAGCCGGCGAGGATAGAGTGGGACAAGGGGTTCGCCAGGAGGCTGATGAAGGAGTACGGGATACCCGGGTGTCCGGAGTTCGAGGTGTTCGAGGACCCGGACGAGGCCTGCGAGTACATCGACGAGTTGGGTAAGCCGGTGGCCGTGAAGCCGGCCGGGTTGACGGGTGGGAAGGGCGTGAAGGTCGTGGGTGATCAGTTGGCGAACCTCGAGGAGGCCAAGGAGTACGTGAGGGAGATCTTCGAGGAGTCCATCGGTGGTATCCCGAAGGTGGTGATCGAGGAGAAGTGCATCGGTGAGGAGTACACCATTCAGGCGTACACGGACGGTGAGAGGGTCCTGCCCACGCCGGCCGTTCAGGATCATCCGCACGCTTACGAGGGGGACGAGGGGCCGATAACGGGCGGTATGGGATCGTACTCGTGCCCGGACGGTCTGCTCCCGTTCCTCACGGAGGAGGATTACGAGAGGTCCGTGGAGATACTGGAGGAGACCGTGCGGGCGATAAAGGAGGAGACGGGTGAGCCCTACAGAGGGGTTCTTTACGGTCAGTTCATGTTGACGGCGGAGGGGCCCGTGGTCATCGAGTTCAACTGCAGGTACGGGGATCCCGAGGCGATGAACATCCTTCCGATCATGGAGGGTGACGTGGTCACGTTGCACGCCTCGGTGGCGGAGGGTTCCATGGAGGGTGACGTGGAGTTCGTGGAGAAGGCGACGGTGTGCAAGTACGTGGTCCCGGCGGGGTATCCGGAGTCGTCGGAGGGCGAGGGTGAGGTGATCGAGGTGGATGAGGAGTGTATCCACAGGAGGGACGCGATCCCGTACTACGCTTCGGTGAACCTCGAGGAGGACGGGACGATCAGGATGACGTCGTCGAGGGCGTTGGCCGTCGTCGGTTTGGGTGACACCTTGGAGGAGGCCGAGGAGGCCGCGGAGTCGGCCATCGAGGAGTGCGTCTCGGGCGAGAACATCAGGCACAGGTCGGACATCGGGAAGAGGGAGACGGTGGAGAGGAGGGTCAAGAGGATGGAGCACATCAGGGGAGGGGGTTGAGGTGAGGCGTCTGGGAACGCGCCACCTGTTGTCGGTGTCGGATCTGGACAGGGAGGACGTGGAGACGGTCCTCGAGGTTGCCAGGCAGATGAAGGCGAGGTTCCTGGCCGGGGAGAGGGTCATCCCGGTCCTGGAGGGTAAGACGCTGGGGCTGGTGTTCGAGAAGCCTTCCACCAGGACCAGGATATCGTTCGAGGTAGCGATGCATCAGCTGGGTGGCGTGGCTTTCACGTACTCGCGGGACGAGTTGCAGTTGGGGAGGGGCGAGGCGATCAAGGACACGGCGGCGGTGATGGGACGGTACCTGGACGGCGTCATGATCAGGACGGGTGATCACTCGGCCCTGGAGGAGTTCGCCAGGTACTGCGACGTGCCCGTCATCAACGGTTTGAGCGATCTGGAGCATCCGTGTCAGGCGTTGACGGACGTGTTCACGGTGGTGGAGAAGCTGGGGGAGGGCCCGCACACGGTGGTGTTCGTGGGGGACGGTAACAACGTCTGTTCCTCCCTTGCCTTGGCGTGTGCGACCCTCGGTTGGAGGTTTGTGCACGCGGTGCCCGAAGGGTACGAGTGTCCGGAGGAGGTCTGGCGTGAGGCGGAGAGGAGGGCGGACAGGTACGGTGGTAGCGTGGAGGTGGTGCGGGATCCGGAGGAGGCGGTGAAGGACGCCGACGTGGTGTACACGGACGTGTGGGTGAGCATGGGGGACGAGGACGAAAAGGAGGAGCGGTTGAAGGCGTTCAAGCCGTACCAGGTGAACGAGGAGTTGATGTCGAAGGCTCCGGATCACGCGATAGTCATGCATTGCATGCCGATTCAGCGGGGTTACGAGCTCACCGACGAGGTGGCGGATTCCGAGCGTAGCGTGATATACGATCAGGCCGAGAACAGACTTCACGTTCAGAAGGCGATCCTCGCCCTGCTGCTGGGGTGAACCTGGGGATGGGGACCGTAGCCGTCATCGGTGCCACGGGTCGCGTGGGTTCGACCACGGCGGCCCGGTTGGCCCTTTTGGACTGCGTGTCGGAGGTCAGGTTGATAGCGAGGAGGAAGAGCGTCAGGAAGCTGGAGGGATTGCGGAGGGATATCCTGGACTCGCTCGCGGCGGCTCAGGCGGACGCCAGGATCAAGATCGGGTGCGAGAGGGAGGATTACGTCGACGCCGACATCATAGTGTTCACAGCCGGGGTGCCCAGGAAGCCGGATCAGAGTCGCCTTGATCTGGCCACGGAGAACGCGCACATCGTGAAGAAGTACCTGGAGAACCTCGCCATGGACAACCCCGAGGCCATCGTGATAATGGTGACGAACCCCGTGGACGTTCTCACCTACGTGGCTCTCCAGGTGTCGGACCTCCCCAGGAACAGGGTGTTCGGGCTTGGAACCCACCTGGACTCGATGAGGTTCAAGATCCTGATAGCGGAGCATTTCGACGTCCACACGAGCGAGGTTCACACGAGGATAATAGGGGAGCACGGTGACACGATGGTGCCCGTGATCAGCGCCACGAGCGTCGGTGGTATCCCGGTGACGAGGCTTCCGGGTTGGGAGGAGTTCGACCTGGAGGGTGCCGTCGAGGAGGTGAAGACCGCCGGGCAGCGGATAATCGAGACCTGGGGCGGTTCTCAGTTCGGTCCGGCCCAGGCCATAGCGAACCTCGTGAGGACGGTGCTGCAGGACGAGAGGAGGATGTTGACGGTCTCGGCGTACCTCAAGGGCGAGATCTACGGCGTTGAGGACGTCTGTATCGGTGTGCCCGTAAGGCTCGGTCGGATGGGTATCATGGAGATCGTTCCGATCGAGCTCGACGACGACGAGAAGGAGGCCTTCCTCAAGTCCGTTGAAGTGGTGAAGGAGGCGACGGAGGAAGCGATGGAGGCGATACGGTGACCGGCCGGCGCAGCTCGGTCGCCGACATCCTGAACGTCTTCAAGGTGAAGGACGAGCGGACGGAGAAGCTCGTGGCTTATTCCACGATAGCCGCGTTGAGCGCCTACATGGCCGCCACATCGTGCTTGCTTTTCAACTGGTACGACGTCCATTACTTCGATCAATGGTACCATCAGTACCTCAAGACGGGCCTGCTGTCCGTGTACTCGCACTGTCCCAAGGTCCACTACCCTCCCCTGGCGGTCATTTTCTACATAGGCTTGAGGCTGTTCACGGTGAACGTGTTCCACGCTACCTCTCTGTGGGCCACCGTCCACGTGTTCAAGGCGGTCCTGGTGGCCTGCTACGCCCTCCTGTGCCTGCTCATAGTCAGGGAGTTCAGGTGGCCCATCGCCCAGTGGGGGGTCCTGTCGGTCCCCGCGGGCTCCGTCATATGGGGCGTCCAGTTCGACGTCATCATAGCCCTCCTCACCTTCGTGGCTCTGGAGAGGGCTTGGAAGGGAAAACCACTCTCTTCCGGCCTGGCGCTCGCGGCGGCGTCGGCGTTCAAGTTCGTGCCTGGGGTGCTCCTCCTGCCCATAACCGCCGTCATGTGGGCGAAGCACGGCAAGAGGTCTTTGGTACCGTTGTTGACGTCTTTCTTCGGGTTCACGGTGATCGTGTGGGGACCGTTCTTCCTGTACGATCCCCGCGCCTTCCTTTGGCAAGTTTTCGAGTTCCATATGTACAGGATACCGCAGGATCTTACGATATTCAACCTGCCGATCGCGATACACAGGTGGAAGGTTACTCACATGGCGTTCTTGTTGGGTAAGATATCGGGATGGGTACTCATAGCAGGCACGTTGGTGTTCGGTCTGTATCCATTCTTCAAAAAGCAAAAGGTCGAAAGAATGATAAAAGATCTAGGCACGAAATACACGGTGATAGGTCTATCCGCACCGTTGATGTTGTGGTTCCTGTTGACCACCAAGGTTGGGAACCCGTATTACATAACCTGGGCTTACCTCCCCGTGTTCCCGTTGGCGTGCAACGTTATCCATCCGCTGCCGGTGGCCATGATAGACGCCGCCGCCTTCTACTACCCGACGTCGTTGATGCCGGCGGCGATACTGGGGAAGAAGGTGTTCATAGCCGAGGATCTCAAGTGGGAGAACGCCGTGAAGTTGATGAGACTCTCGAGCCTCGCTAAGGTGTCCAGGCACTACCTGCTGACGCATCCTCCCTCGTGGTACTTCGTGTTGGCACCGGTGCTGGCCCTCTTAACCGGTAGGGAGATCTCGTACCACAGGTTTTTGGACATCTGGTACCAGAAGATGCACCTCGTGGTCTCGTTCGTGATCATCGTGTACACGTTCTTCGTGGCGCTGGCCCTGTACCAGGTTCTATCCTGGCTGAGGGATCCGAGTCCCGTGGATGAGAGGCCTCACGACTGGATCGTGCACCCGGTTCTGGCCGTGGTTACGCTCCCCGCGTTCCTGTTCGGCCTGTCTCTACTCCTGACGGCCGTGTCCAGGCTGTTCTGAGGGGAGCGGCTATATCGGTCGTCGAACGCGTCCGTCGAGGGTCCCTCGGCTTGAGGTACGCGCTGGAGTGTGTTCACTGCGGTCGTGTGTTCGAGGACGATTCCCTGGTCAGGTGTCCGGAGTGCGGTGGCCTCCTCGAGGTAACGCTGAGGTACGACGAGATAGACGTCGATCGCTCCACGTTCGAGTCCAGGGGGTTGGGCGTGTGGACGTTCAGGGAGCTTCTACCCGTCGACGAGGAGCCGGTGACCATGTCCGAGGGTGGGACGGGGCTCCATCCCTGCGATAGGTTGGCGGAGGAGGTCGGGGTGTCGTCCCTTCAGGTCAAGAACGAGGGGGAGAACCCGACCGGGTCCTTCAAGGATAGGGGTATGACGGTGGGGGTGACGAAGGCGAGGGAGCTGGGTGCCGAGGTGGTCGCGTGTGCGTCCACGGGGAACACGTCCGCCAGCTTGGCGGCTTACGCGGCGAGGGCTGGGATCAGGTGCGTGGTGCTGCTGCCCGCGGGGAAGGTGGCGCTGGGTAAGTTGGCGCAGGCCCTGTTCCACGGGGCCGAGGTGATCCCGGTGGACGGTAACTTCGACGACGCCCTTTCGGTGGTGAAGAGGCTGGCCGATGAGGGGCTCGTTTACATCCTGAACTCCGTCAACCCGTTCCGTCTCTCGGGTCAGAGGACGATAGCCTACGAGATATGCCTGCAGCGGGGTTGGGACGTCCCGGACGCCGTGGTGGTGCCCGTCGGTAACGCGGGCAACATAAGCGCAATATGGCAGGGGTTCCTCGATCTCTACGAGTTGGGGTTGATAGAGGATTTACCGCGGATGTATGGGGTGCAGGCGGAGGGTGCGAAACCGGTCGTGGAGGCTATCAGAAGCGGCGCCGAGGACATAGAGCCGGACCCGGAGCCGGAGACCGTGGCCACCGCGATAAGGATCGGGGATCCCGTGAACGCCGTGAAGGCGTTGAGGGCGATAAGGTGTTCGGGCGGTTGGGCGGTGGCCGTATCGGATGAGGAGATACTGGCCGCTCAGCGCGAGTTAGCCACCACGGAGGGTATCTTCGTGGAGCCCGCGAGCGCGGCCTCCATAGCCGGTTTGAGGAAGTTCGTGGACATGGGGGAGATAGGGGGCGACGAGGACGTCGTGTGCGTGACGACGGGGCACGGGCTGAAGGACCCGGAGATCGTGATGAAGACGTGCGAGTTGCCCGAGCCCGTGCCACCGGACCCGGAGGTGATAGCGGAGAGGATCAAAGGGGCTTGACGTCGAGACCGAGCCCGCGCAGGTCCTCAAGCGTTCTCAGGATGTCTTCCTCGGTCCTCCCCGACACCTCGATCTTCACGCCCTCCTCGGTCTTCTCCGTTTTGGAAACGAACACGTTTCTTCCTATCGCCTCGACGGCGAGTGTCACGGTGTGAGGGTCGGTGGCCCCCTCCACCAGCAGGGTCATCTCGGCGTTCCCTTCGGCCCTACCGATGGACTTGGGGAGGCGGGGGTACACCTTCCACTCGTCCCTGTCGACCCTGAGGTCCCCGACGGCCAGACCGCCGTCGTCCTCGAGGACCCTACCTTCCACCACCTTCCCCGTGTACACTTCCACGAGGGTCGCTTCCATCCCCTCGGAGATCACCTTCGCCTCGTCGGACAGGTAGGAGAGCAGCTTGTCCGTCCTCAGTTGGGACCTATCGGTGTCCACGTGGGAGGATAGCTCCTCCTTGAACTCGGCCAGGAGGTCGGCCAACAGGCCGTGGTTCGGCGCTTTCTCGTCTATCTCCCGTAGGGCTTTGAGGAGCTCCCTCCTGGCGGCCTTCCCGTACGGGTTGAAGGACTGTATCTCCGCGTAGAGCCTGGGGTCCTGCCCGACGATCCTGCCCACCGTGTCGAGGAGGAGCCTGTACACGGGGCTGGCCACGGTCTCGGGGTCGAGTTCGGGGTCCAGCTCCTCGAGGAGACGGGGGAGGGCTCCCCCGGCCGCCCATAGGACGGCGTGGGTTAGGCACTGGACGACGGCCATGACCTTGTCGTGGTCCTCGGGGCTCGTGATCACGACCTCGGCGCCCTTGTCCTCCAGGTACCGTCTGACCTTGTCCGTCCATGGGCCGCTCCGCTCCGTCGGTGTGAGGACGATGGTTTGGCCCCTGAGGGATGGAACCGTGGGGCCGAAGAGGGGGTGGGTTCCGAGCACGTGGACGTCCTCGTCGGTGTGTTTCAGCATCGCCTCGACGGGTCCGACCTTGACCGAAGTGACGTCGGTGATGAGCGTCCCGGGTTCCAGGTGGGGGCCTACCTCCTCGATCACGCGTTCGGTGATCGAGATCGGGACCGACACCACCACGACGTCGGCGTCCTTCACCGCCGATACGTTGTCTGGGGCGGGCTCGCACCCGAGCTCTTCGGCCACGACCCTGGCCTTCTCGGGTTTGGATCCCGATATCACGACGTCGAACCCGTCCTTCAGGAGTAGCTTCGCCAGGAACCTGCCCATGGCACCGGTGCCACCGAGTATCGCGATCCTCACGGTCCCGATCCCCCTAGTACATCCACGCCCCGCTCGTGGGCTTCCTTGAGGAACTTGACGATCCGGAGGACCTTCCTCTCGTCCTTCCTGGCTTGCTCCTCCGCCGATGCGAAGACGTCGTCGGTTAGGGGGATCGGCCTGCTCAGGCTCGAGAATCCGGTGAGTTGAAGCTGAAGGGACCTGTCCCCGGCCTCCGTTTCGAGCGTGTCGCCCGGTCTGAGTATGGGGATCTCCTCCGGGTCCCTCTCGAGGATCTCCCTGCAGAGTTCCGTGCCCGGGATCGGTTCGGCTATGTTGACGAAGATATCGTCCAGTTGCAGTTCCATGACCAGCTCTTCGGTCATCTCGAAGTCTTCTTCCGTTTCCCCCGGGTAACCGACTATGAACGAGCCGGCTACCTTGACGCCCATCGTCTTGGCGGTCCACACGGCGTCGCGGATGGTGTCGACGTTTATGCCCTTCCTCATCGCCTTGAGCACGCGGTCGCTCCCGCTCTCGATCCCGGGGAATATCCAGCCTATGGTGTACCTGAGGATGGCCTCGAGGAGGGTTTCGTTGAGGAGGTCGACCCTGACGTCGGGTGCGGCGAGGTTCTCCCTACCCACGAGGTTGGAGAGTTCCCGGAGGAGTTCGACGAAGTCCTCGTCGGAGTCCCCGTACGTGGTCACGGTGCCTCCGGCGACGGCGAACCTCCTGGCCCCGCCCCTCATGAGCGCCTTGACCTCCTCGAGTATCGCTTCCACGGGTTTCCACCTGACCCTTCGGCCGAAGAACTCGGGTACTTGGCAGAACGTGCAGGCCCCGGGGCATCCCCTGTGGGTTTCGATGTACACGTTCGCGCCCCTGATGTCCTGCTCGTGGAGGCGCTTCGGGACCCTGAGGGGGGATGGACCGTCGAGATCCGCGGGGGGTGGCCATCCGGTGTCCACGGTCTCGTCGTCGTGGCGGTAGGCGACGCCCGTCACGTCGTCCCAGTCGGCCTCCTCTTTGAGCACCTGGGCCACCTCGGGTAGTACGGTCTCGGCCTCGCCTTTCACGACGACGGCGTCCGGGAAGGCGTGGAGAACCAGGTCGGGGACGTGCGAGACGGGGCCGCCGATGAGGACGGTGAGGCCCCTGTCGACGGCGGTTTCGACCATGGATCTCACGTTCTCGTCCATCAGGTGGAGGGTGCTGTAGAGGGAGAGGGCGAGGACGTCGGCCTTGGCCAGGGCGGCCGTGTCGGGTTCCCTGGTCTGTTTGACCTTGCACCCGGACTTGGAGAGGACACCGGCGGCTATCATGGATCCGAGGGTGTGGTAATCCGGGGAGTAGATCAACACCCTGGGTCTCAACGTTCACCCCGTGTTTTCGCTCCTTCTGACTTCCTTCACGTAGATGACGGACCCTATATCGGACTGGTCCAGGGACCTGAGGATGTCCATGCCCTTGACCACTCGACCTATGATGTTCGTGCCTTCGAAGGTCTCGCCGGTGGGACCGTACTCGTCGCTCGGTTCCAGCCTGACGCCGATGAGGCCCGCGTGTTTCTTGGCCTGGTTGGTGACGCCGAGGGTTCCGGCCTCGACGGTGTCCTTGGGCGTGTTCTCGGGGACGAGTTTGCGGCCGAGTTTCTCGTCGCCCTCGAACATGACCATACCCAAGTCGCTGTAGGCGAAGTGGACCTTCAGCTTGCCCACGGGCCTGTCGAGCATTCCGGTGACGCGGCGGAAGTACTCGACCGTGCGGGGTGCCTCGTCCTCGAAGAGCTCCACCTCGATTACCTGATCCTCGGGCACGACCTTGACTTTGACGCGTCCCTCCTTGATCACGTTGAGGGTCTCCTTGGGTTCTTGATCGACGACGATGTCCCCTTCGCCTTCCACTTCGATCTCGATGCCCTTCTCCTCGGCGAGTTCTTTCGCCTCCTCGAGGCTGAGGCCGACGAAGTTGAGGCGTTCCGGCACGGTCTCGACGAGGACCTCGTCGCCTTCGACGGCGACGTCGACTATCTCCATCCCGGACGTGACCTCGCCGACCACGTTGTGGCTGTCGATGGGAGTTCTGGATTTTCTGTAAACGTATATGTTACCCTCGTTGGAGCCGGTGTTCCTGACGGTGACGGTTCCCCTGTCCCTCATCCCGGTCTTCTCGTCGGGCAGGTCGTAGAACGGTCTGGGCTCGAACGAGTCGTACGTGTCGCACTTGAACCCGACCCTGAGCCGGCCGTCGTTCATCTCGACCGTGTTGAGGAGGTGTTCGGCGGACACGGGGGATCCGTCGTCCAGTTCTATCACGACGCGCGTGTAGAGGTGGTCACCCTCCTCGAGCTCGTCGTCCGGGCTCACCCTGTGGACGACCTTGCGGGTGACCCTCTCCATGAGGGGGCCCGTGTCGACGACCTCGTAACCCGTGTCGAGTTCGTTCAGGAACTCCCTACCCGCGGTCACCTCGCCCGTCACGTCCGTGCACACGTATTCCACGGCCATCCTCCTCTTGGTGAACAGGACGTAAGCGTCCGTGGGGTCGTTGGACGGGAGGACGACTATCACGGAGTGGGGCGGGACCTCGACTCCTCGTCTTATCTTGTAGTTCAGGTCGGACACGTCCACGGGACCGACGCCTACCTCGTCGAGGGTGACCCAGGAGACGCGCGCTCCTTCGAGCCTCTCGCACACCTCCGCGAGCCTCTCGTCCTCGACGGCCACGGTGACCTCGAGCTCCCGATCGTCGCCCTCGAACACGATCCTGAACCTGTCCGTCTCTTTCACGGCCTCCTCCTCGCCCTTGAACACGGCGACGACGACGTCCTCGGGGACCTCCTTGCCCGCGGCCTCGAGAGCGTCCCGGACCTTGGCGCCCTCGGGAACCTCCACTTCCTCACCGTCGACGAAGACCTTCAACCTTTAGCACCTCCCCGGGGGGAGAGGATCCCCTCCTTTTTCAGGTCGAAAACCGTGGCGGATCTACCGCCCATGGATATCTCCACCTTGCCGGTGTCGTTGACCCGACCCACGACGGCCCCGACCAGGCCCGCTCGTTCGACGGTTCCGATCACGCGATCCGCCGAGTCCTCGTCCTCGACGGCGTAGATGAACCCTACCCCCGGGTACGACTTCAACCACGTGGCCCAATCGAGACCCTCGGGCTTGGGAACCTCGTCCAGGATCACCTCGGCGCCCAGGCGACCGCTCACCTCGAGCATCATGGCCAACGTGCCGATCAAACCAGGGTTGCTCACGTCCTTGCCCGCCTTGACGTGCGCGGAGGCCTCCCTGACGGCCTCCATCTGTCTACGTATCTCGGAGGGGTCCTTCATCGTGGTCGTGTCCCAGTTCAAGGGAAACCCCGGGTACTGACGACCGTCGAGGTCAACCACGAACACCAACAGATCGCCGGGTTCGGCCGTGGAGGATAGGACCAGGTGCTCCTCGTCCGTGGCCCCGAGGACGGCCGCGTCCACGGAATCGTGCGGGGCGTCCGGGTGGGTGTGACCGCCGACCACGGGGGTCGAGAACTTACGTGCACCCTCCCTCATCCCCTCGATGACCTCGTCGCAGACCTCGGGATCGGACGACGCCAGCACGTTCACCACGGCCACGGGTAAACCTCCCATCGCGAGGACGTCGTTGACGTTCACGAGGACGCTGCAGTACCCGGCCCACCACGGGTCCCTCTCCATCAACACCCCCCATATCCCGTCGGCGGCCAACAACAGGAGCCTGTCCCCGTCCCTTATCACGGCGGCGTCCTCGCCCTCCGCCGCCACGACCTCCCCCACGAGGGGATCCACCTCGTCCCCCAGGAGCCTATCCACGACCTTCCCTATCGGACGTTTCCTCACCACTCCTTCGAACTCCCTGATCTCGGCGGCCAATCGGGAGACACTTTCGCCGTTCACCCCGCCATACCCCCGATGACGAGAAGCCGCGGGACCGACGTGGGATGGGGATCCCAGCTCACACCGAGGGTCTTAATCCGCTCCGGCGGGGTCACCCTTCAGAACCCTCAAGACGTGATCGCCCGCCGCCCCCTTCACGACCTCCACGAACTCCGGGGGTTCCACCGGGAAGGGTAGCGTCACCCTGTCCCCACCACCGAATAGCGACTCCCTGACGGCCTTCCCCGCCTCGTCGTCCACGTCGCACACCAGGAGGGCCAACACGGACGGCCTGTCCAACAACACCTCCCTCGTGTCGTCCCTGAACCAACCGTCCACGTCCAGGTCCACGAGCCCGACGAGCCACGACCCGAGCCTGGCCGCCAACTCAGCGCACACGCAGGTGGTGTCGTCGCCCACGGACACGACCGCGTCGGCCCACTCGATGTCCTTCACCCTCGCCTCGGCGTCGTGGTTGACGAGCACGATCCTCCTGATGGAGCCCGGGGGCTCCCTCAACGCCTCCCTATCGGGCTCGGTCCGCCTGAGCCTGGAATCCGTCTTCACCACCGCGCGCTCCGGATCCACCTTCCCCAACCTCTGCACGCCCTCCGGCTTCAGGCGCGCCCCCTCGGCGTCCACGAGCCTCCCGTCCTCGAACACCAACACCACGTCGTCGTCCTCCGCGACCCCCACCGTCACACCGTTCACCAGGATCAGATCGCCCGGCTCGACGGCGGCGATCCTCCTGAGCACCCTGCCCCCCTCGACCCTCACGTCGTCCCTTTTCGAGGGCTCCCTCTCCATCAGCACCGGCAGGTCCAAGACCTCGGACAGGTACTCCCCCACACGCCTGTGCACGTCGTCCGGGTTCCACAGAATCAACCCGCCGTCCTCCTCCCCCGGTCTCTCCACCTGGACGAGGGAGGGGACGCCGGCCCTCCGCATCACGACCTCCGCGAACCTGAGACCGCTCTCGAGGGATTTACCGTGGTTCGCCAGGACCAACGCGTCGCACCTATCCCTCAACGCACGGAGGCACTCGCTCGGCATCCTCCTCTCGAACCTGACCTCGTCCTCCATACCCGCGTCCAACATGGCCATGTAGCCGGTGGTGCCGCCCAACTCCGCCTCGACGCGACTCAGCCCCTTCAGGGCGTCCAGCACGCGGCGCGCCCATCCCGTGTCGAATATCGTCGGACCGTGGAACACCAAGCCTATCCTCAAGGCGGTCCCCCCTTCGTAACGAATTTCGTAACGTTATGACGGAGGAGGGGAGAGAGTCACACCGCCTGCGACACCGTGGAGTTACCCAACACCACCACCTGGATGGTCTGGTTACAGTGACAGACCGTCCCACACCTGAGCTGACCGTGCTCACCGTACGTCTTGAACCCGACGATGGGGACGTCGTCCCCGACCACCTCCCGGATGGCCTCGTACTGCGCGTCGCAGTCCCTGTGCGCGCAGTCGAACACGAGCACCAGGGCCACCTCGTCGGGATCCTCTATCTCCGCGTTCCTCATCGCCACCTCCGTCACGCGCTTGGCCGTCTCGTACATGTTCTCCTCCGTCGGCCTCAACCTGACGAACCCACCGTACCTAGGGGGCCTCGAGTGGAACACCATCGAACCGTCCTCGTCCACGAAGGCGGGCTCACGCACTACGACCTGACCCGTCGTGATCTCCCACCCCAACGGGTTCCACATGAACACGGAGTCGTCGAGGTTCTCCGGGTCCTCACCCACCATCTCCGCGTAGGCCTCGGCGGCCGGCTCCCCGTCGAAGCTCACGATCCGCCTCTCCTCCGGCACCGCCTCCGTCACGAACAACACGTCCTCCTCCACCACGTCGAACCCGTGATCCAGGTAACCCCCTATCTTCAAGGACGTTATACCGAAGGCCACGACCGCCGACCACTCGGGCTGCAACTCACCGTCCTTCATCACGTACGTCCTCTCGAGCCTGAGATCGTCGCCCGCCGCCCCTCCGAACACCTCCAGGAACTTGTACTTCCTCACCACGTCGTTGATACCGTCCATGTAGTAATCGATCGCGGGCGCCAACCCCTCCACCAACTCGATCGCGAAGTACGGCAGCGTCTTCACCGGCTTCCCGCTCACTATACTCCTCAACATCGCGTTGAAGGTCAGATCCACGCAGGGACCCGGCTTCCTCAACGAGGCCATCGCGTCCACCATGAGCCTCCGACCCAACTCCCTGGCGTGATCCGTCTCCTCCCTCTCGAACCTCACCGAGTGCGTCTCCACCGACAGGTAAGGCGACGACAACAGGGCCACCACGACGGAACCCGACGTGTAACCCTCCGGGGTCAACTCACCCGCCGTGGAACACCCCACCGTCCTACACCCGTCCGGCAACCCGGAAACAGCGTCCTCGATGTCGTCCACGTGATCCGGCGAGAAGAACACGAAACCCAGGTTCGGATCCCTCTCCAGACCGTCGAGCGCCTCCTCCACGACCCTGTACGGGTCCTTACCGTGGGCCACGCTGACCTCGATCACGTCCTTACCGGCCAAGACCCGACCCCCGTCCGAACGACGTCGAACCGCAGGGGCCTCCTTTCACGTTAACGGACCGCGAAACCCCGGTCCCTCGCGCTTAAAAAAGGAGGGATCCGCGCCCGATCGGGGGAGGTACCATGGAACCGGGCGACATCATCTACGAGGGCAAGGCCAAGACCCTCTACGAACACCCCGAGGACGAGAACCTCGCCGTCATGGAGTTCAGGGACGACATAACCGCGTACAACATGCAGAAAGTCGACACCGTCGAGGGCAAAGGCGTCTACAACTGCCTCATCTCCGCCAAACTCTTCGAAGTACTCGAGGAAGCCGGCCTACCCACGCACTACGAGGAACTCCTCGACGAACGCCGCATGATCGTCAAAAGACTCGACATGTTCCCACTCGAGGTCATAGTCCGCAACATAGCCACCGGCAGCCTCGTGGAGAGACTACCCTTCGAGGAGGGCCAAGAACTCGAACCACCCATCGTCGAGTTCTGCTACAAGAGCGACGAGTACGGGGACCCCCTCGTCAACAGGGACCACATCAAGGCCCTAGGCCTCGCCGAGGACACCGAGGTCGACGTCATGAAGGAACTAGCCCTCAGGGTCAACGAGATCCTCTCCGAGTTCCTGAAGGACCACGACATCATCCTCGTCGACTTCAAACTCGAGTTCGGGAAGACGAAGGACGGCGAGATAGTCATCGCCGACGAGATAAGCCCCGACACCTGCAGGTTCTGGGACGCCGAGACCGGCCAAAGCCTCGACAAGGACATCTTCAGGAAGGACGAGGGGGACGTCCTCGCCGGGTACAGGGAGGCCGCCGAACGCATCCTACGCGACGACGAGGAGAAAGCCGCCATGCTACCCCGGGAGTGACGCACCCATGGTCACCGTCGAGGTGAAGGTCTCCCTCAAACCCAAGGCCCTCGACCCCGAGGGCGAGACCGTCCGCAAGGCCCTCAAAAGACTCGGGTACGACGAGGTCAAAGACGTCAGAACCGCCAAGATCTACAGGATAGAACTCGACGTGGAGGACGAGCGAAAAGCCCTCGAGATAGCCGACGAGATGTGCAGACGCCTACTCGCCAACCCCGTCGTCGAGGACTACGAGATCAGGGTGGTGGAGGGATGACCATCCGCGTCGCCGTCCTCAAATTCCCAGGCACCAACTGCGACCTCGAGATGGAACACGCCATCCGCCTCGCCGGCGCCGAACCCGACCCCGTATGGCACACCGAAGCACACGACCTCAAAGACCACGACGCCGCCGTCGTACCCGGCGGCTTCACCTACGGCGACTACGTCAGGGCCGGCGCCATAGCCGCCACCTCCCCCGCCCTCGACGCCCTCGAAGAACTCGCCGAGGAAGAACGCCCCATCCTCGGCGTGTGCAACGGCATGCAGATACTCGCGGAGAGAAACCTCATACCCGGCACCCTAACCGTCAACGCCAACAACAGGTTCATCTGCACCTGGACACACCTCAAAGTCGAAAGAACCGACACCCCCTTCACCACCACCTACGAAGAAGGCCAAGTCATACGCGTACCCATAGCCCACAAGGAAGGCAGGTACATCCCGGACGACGACGTGGAAAACAACGTCGTCTTCAGGTTCTGCGGACCCGACGGGACCGTATCCCCCGAGTACAACCCCAACGGCTCCACGGACAACATCACCGGCGTCGTCAACGACCGAGGCAACGTCCTAGGGATGATGCCCCACCCGGAAAGAGCCGTCCAC
>JAADCQ010000087.1 GCA_013154335.1 Methanopyri archaeon | reverse complement strand
GGGGCGAGGAGATCGCCCGAGCGATAGAGGAGGAAGGAAAGTACACCACCCAAATCGACGACCAAACCATCGAACTCGACGAAGAATGCGTGGACGTCAAGTGGGAGGTGCACGTGAAGGGGGGCGAACTGGCCGAGGAGGTCGCCGACGGGGTCGTGGTGGAGATAAGGGGACTACGCTGAACCCTCACGCCCGGTCGAATCGTTACGAGTTTCGTAACGATCTCGGGAAAGAAAAGGGGAGGGCCCGCGCCCCCTTAGAACACGATCTTGATCTCCGGTATGAAGTTGCACAGCTTGATCGGCAGCCCGAAGTTGTACGAGATCTGCGGCTCGATGTCGATCAGCGTCATCGTCACGTCCAGTCCCGGCACCGACAGCTCCGTACCGCCCAGCACCGGCACGTCGCTCGGTACCGTGAACTTGATCGGACCCATGTACAGCAGCTTCTCCTCCTGCTCCAGGATCGACATAGCGTCGTCCACGGTCAGGCTCTTGTAGTTGTCCTCCAGCTCGGTCTTAACCGCGTTCTCGATGTCGGTCGTCGTGGCGCCCGTGTCGAACCAGTTGGCGATGTCGCTTATGTCGAAGCCCTTGTCCTCGAAGTCGTTGATGGCGTCCTGAACGGCGCTCTCGAAGTCGCTGCTGTAGTTGCTCAGTACCGTGCTGATCTGCTCGTCACCCAGGTCGTAGTCGGAGCTCAGGTGGTCCAGCACGTCGTACAGGAACGCGGCCCTGTAGTAAGCGCTCATGACCTCGGGCGGCCAGTTACCGACCTTGGCGTACACGTCCGCGGATATCTGTCCCATGGAGAGCGTAAACGTGGCGTTACCCATCAGCAGGTCCATGTTCAGGTCCAGTGCCGGCAGTAGGCTCAGCGTGTAGTCGTAACCGGCCATAGCGTAGTCGTAGTCCGGCGCGTTGAGGATGTAGTTGTGGTACACGATCTTACCTTCCTCGATGTCCGGCAGGCCCAGGCTCGGCAGCGTGGCTATCTCCTGCTCGATGTCCAGTCCGAGCAGCACGGGCTCTTCCGTGGTCGGCTGCAGGACCTGCACGTTGACCTGTGCGATCGTCGGGTTGAGCTGTATCGGACCGATCTGCTGCGGTATCAGCTTGCCCAGCACGTTACCGATGGCCTGGTTCAGCATCTGATTGGCCACCGCGGACAACGCCTGCGACGTCAGCGGTACTTGCTGCAGCAGCTTGCCCAGTGGACCTCCTAGGTACACCGAGATGTACGGCTCGTAACCTGCCTGAACCTCGGCGGTCACGTCTCCCTCGGAGAAGTCGGCGTTCACGTCCACGTCGAACTTGGGCTTCAGGTCTACGACGATGCTGACGAGTTTACCGGTGGGCGCTGGCTGTACCACCACACCGGGCCCGGTCGCTATCTCCTGAGCCGCGACCAGACCCGGCGCGGCCAGCAGGGCCGTCAGCACGGCCACGACGGTCCCTCTCATGGGGAGGCTTCACCCCGTGGCCGGCACCCATTGACCCCGTTTATAAATTTAAAGATCGCGATCTTACCTTGAAGGCAGGTTTAGTCGCCGAACAACACGTCCGTCATACTGTAGATCCCAGGGTTCATATTCACAACGGATCTCGCCGCCACCAGGGCGCCCTTGGCGAAAGCGTCCCTGGACGCCGCCCTGTGCGTTATCTCGACGCGCTCGTGCTCACCCAACGCCATGAACGTGTGATCGCCGACGACCTCCCCACCCCTGACGGCCATGACCCCGATCTCGTCCTCGCTCCTCGGTCCGACCCTACCCTCCCGACCCGTCACCACCTTCAGGTCCCCCACGACTTCCCTCACTATCCTAGCCATCTCCAGGGCCGTACCGCTGGGCGCGTCCTCCTTGTGCCTGTGGTGTATCTCAACGATCTCGAAGTCGAAACCTCGATCCTTCAACGCCTCCACGGTCCTCCTGATGAGCTCGTAGACCAGGTTAACGCCCAGCGACATGTTGGGCGAGATCACCGCGGCCACTTCGTTCTCCTCGATGACGCGCACCAACTCCCTCTCTTGCTCCTCGTCGAACCCCGTGGTGCCTATCACGAGATCTACGCCCGCCTCTGCCAGCGGGGGCACGTTCTCGAGCGTAGCCTCGGGTCTCGTGAAGTCCACGGCCACGTCCGCCTCCTCGGCCAACTCCCGCACGCGTTCCGGCGGGGATATCTCCACCCCTACCGGCTCACCCGCGACGATCTCGCCGACGTCTTCACCGAGGTGCGGGGAGTTGGGGGACGCCACGGCGCCGACGATCTCGAAATCGTCCTCACGAAGGGCCAGCTTGCACACACGCCTCCCCATCCTGCCCGTCGCTCCCAAGACGATCAATCTTACCGTCGTCACCGCCACCCCCTACCGACCAACGTGTCGTGAAACCTCCTGTACTCGGGGGCGAGCACGACGTCGACGGAGGTGGTGTTCTCGTCCTTGGCTTCCCGGTACTCGAATCCCTCGGCCCACAGGGTTTCCAAGGCGATCGTGTGGACGGCGCCGACGACGACCGCTATCCTGTCGTGCTTGGAGGCCACGTCGGCTATCCTGGATACCATGTAAGCCTCCCTCTCCGCGATAACCTTCTCCACGAACCCCTTGGATCCCGTGAGCACGGTCGCGTACCTGACCCTCTCACCGAGTTCCCTCATGACGGGTTCGACATCCGGGTAATCGCGGGTGAAGAGCTCGCCCCTGGGTCCGACCGTCCTCTCGACCTCGGGGGTCGTCTCGTACTGGACGGGGTCCGTCAGGGCGTCCCTGGGGATGGAGGAGGCGGGCGCGTCGATGGGGTATAGGGGCACGTCCTCCCGCAGGCAGTACACCAAGGCCCCGTACACGTCCCTCTCCACGTTGATCACGTTCTTGGTGGGGAGCCTGGTCATGAGCTCGATACCGGCCACGGGGAGGGGGGATAGGGCGTAGTGGAGGAACGTTTCGAGACCGGCGATGCTGGTTTCCACGCAGACCGCGTCGGGTTTCAGGGTCTCGAGCGTTCTGTACACGTAGTCCGAGACCGTGGGTTTACCGTGGTGCACGGACACGAACGCAACGTCCGCCTCGCCCGGCTCCAGTTTTCCCTTGTACAGGGGCTCGACCTCGGGGAACACCTCGGGCCCTAGCCACGGGTAGATGTAGAGGGTTTTGGAGTCGCCGAGGGGGAAGTCGAACCTCTCGCAGGCTTCGATCGCGGCCTCCAACACGTCTTCGGGCCTGGCGGGTTCGAGTTTCTCGACGACCTCTTCGGCCAGGGCCCTCGGGTCGGGGGTGCCGTCTTCCCTCAGGAGTTCCGGGAATTCCTCGATGTGCTCCCCCTCTATCAGAAAGGAAGGTAGATGCGGAGACCTGAGAAGGGCCACTTGCTGTCCCCCCAGGGCTTGAGGAGCAGGGCGACTCGGTTCCTGAAGAACGCTTCCACGAGTTCCCTGTTGGATCCCGCTTCGTAGACGCGCTCGGGGTTGTCCCTGTACACGGGTACCGTGCCGGGGGGTACCCAATCCGGGAACCTCACGACGTCCCTGTTGCCCCGGTACCATTCCTCGAGGAGGGCCATCCTGACGAGTATCTCGCATTGCCCCGTCATGTGGGCCAGTTCCTTGATGGTGTTGGCCTCCGACATGGCTCCCTTGACGGCCTTCAGGAGGAGATCGTAGTGCGGTGGCACCCGTATGCACCCGTCCACGACCTCGAGGGCGTCGAACATGTCGGCGTACCCGTACCTCATCACGTAACCAGGGCCCAGCACCGTGGTGACGGGCACGTAGACCTTGGTCCTTGTGACCGCGGGTATGCCGTGTTCGTCGGCGAGTCCCCTCGGGTCCTCGGTCACGACGACCAGCCCGTCCGCCCTGGCCCTGACGTAGAACTCTATCAGATCCGCCTCCTCGTCCGTCAGTACCAGTATCGTGCCCCCTCCCACGCTACCGAACACGTGCGTGTCGATGTAGGTGACGTCGGATCTTATCGACTCGCAGAACTCGTACACCTCGGGGTCGGTACACGTCAACGTGAGGGACGGCGGCACCGTGTGGATTATCTCGGCCAAAACGTCCCAAGTGACCGCCGCCGGGCACCTATGGACGGCGAGCAGGGAACCCAACAATTCAACCACCTCCCGGGACGGAGGGTCTCCTGTGGGCTCGTCTGATCGCCCCGAGGGTCAGGAGGGAGATCCCGGTGGCGGCCAGGACCAGGAACATGTACTCCAGAGCGCGGTACGAGTCCGCCCGTCGGGTCATAGCCGCCAGGGTTAAGAGGGGGAAGGATGAGGAGGACGTGATCGCCAATATGGCCAGACCGACCCCTGTTATCGCCGTGTCTATATCGTTTTTATCAAGTGATTCCTTCACCGACGTCGCTAGCGCCACAACGACCGGGGCCACCAGCACGAGCGAGGACACGAGGGCCATCCTCCAGAAATCGAAGCAAGCCCTATCCGGGAAGTGAAGGATCACCTCCATCATCCTACCTCCGGAGGGCCGGATCCTCTGGCTCCGGTACGTCCAGACCCGGGGCCAGCCTTCTCTTGAAGGACGTCCCCTCCACGAGCCTCCTGACCCTCGAAATCACCTCCCCGTCCACGTCGACCCCGCGGTCCGATAACCAACGGACCGCCTCCTCGTCATCCAACCCCTCGTCCACCAAGGCGTACAGCACGGCGTCCAACGTCGAGTAATCCAACCCCAACTCCCCCACGTCCGTCTGCCCGGGCCACAGGCGGGCCGACGGCTCCTTCTCCTCGACGATCCTCTCGGGAACCCCCAGATG
>JAADCQ010000061.1 GCA_013154335.1 Methanopyri archaeon | reverse complement strand
GGGGAAAGGAGAAAGTTTAATTATTCGGGACCGGAGCCGGAGGAGTCGGAAGGCCCGGAGGGAAGCCCCGGCCGCAGCTCAGTCTGGTAGAGCGCGGGACTGTAGATCCCGTGGTCCCGGGTTCAAATCCCGGCGGCCGGACCAAACCGGGAATCGTTACGAGTATCATAACGATATACGGAGGACGGGGGAAGGTCAAAGCCCGAACACCTCCCTCCACCACCCGACCACGTCCCCGAACACGATGATCGCCGGCGGGTCCGCCTCCAGATCCCCCTCCAAGACGTCCCTCACGGTCCCCACCTTGATCCTCTCGTCCTCCGTGGTCCCCCTCTCGATGACGGCCACCGGCGTATCCTCACCCGACGCTCTCGCCACATCCTCCGCTATCTCCTTGAACCTACCCGCACCCATGAGCACGACGAGGGTGTCGGCGGCTTCCTTTAGCGACTTGAAATCGACCCTGGACTCGGGTTTGGAAGGATCCTCGTGTCCCGTGGCCACGGCGAAGCTGGACGCGTACCTGCGATGGGTGAGTGGGAGGCCCACGCTTGAAGGCACCCCTATGGCGGAGGTGACCCCCGGGACCACCTCCACCTCCATGCCGGCCTCCAACGCCACCTCTATCTCCTCGGCTCCCCTGCCGAACACGAGCGGATCCCCGCTCTTCAGCCTGGCCACGGTTCTACCCTTGGAGCCCTCCTCGACGATCTTCTCGTTGATCTCCTCCTGCGTCCAACCTCCACCGCCCGGCTTCTTACCCACGTCGACGACCTCGGCCTCGCACCCGGCCTCCTCGAGCACGGCGTCCGGGACCAGCCTATCCTTCAAAACGACGTCCGCCTCCCTGAGCGCCTCGACGGCCCTCAGCGTCAGCAGCTTCGGGTCACCGGGACCGGCCCCTATCAACACGAGTTTCCCGGGCAAGCTCGGAACATCCCCGGTGGGGGTGATCGCTCACGCACGAGCTATCCCTCGCTCAGATGATAATCGACACGGTCCTCGAGGTCGCGGAGAGGGAGGGCGCGTCGAAAATCCTGTCGGTCGAAATAAGGGTAGGGGAACTCACGATGGTGAATACGGAACAGTTGAAGTTCTGTCTCGAGGTACTCTCCGAGGGCACCCCCGCGGAGGGCGCGTCCTTCAAGCTCGAGACCGTGCCCGGCGTGTTCAGGTGCAAGGAGTGCGGGCACGAGTGGGAGGCCCGCGTCGAGGGGGACGATCCCGCCCTACACTCGGTCTTCGGGTCCGACCTGGCCGCCCTCCTCGGGGAGAGGTGTCCCGAGTGCGGTTCCCGCGACTTCGAGATCGTGAGCGGGGACGAATGCACGGTCGTGTCCATGGAGGTCGAAAAGGGGTGATCCGTTGCACAAGGTCGAGGAAGTGGACGTGATGGAGAACCTTATCGAGGCCAACAGGAGGCTGGCCGAGGACGTGAGAAGGCTCCTCGAGGACCACGGGATCAAAGGGATAGAGGTCATGGGGTCCATAGGATCGGGGAAGACGGCGCTTGTCGAGGAATTAATCAAGAGGAACCCAGACGTTTCCTTCGCGGTACTCGCTGGTGATGTCGTTAGCGATTACGATGAGGAAAGGTATAGAAAGCTAAACGTGCCCGTGGTCGGTCTCAACACGGGTCGTGAGTGCCACCTGGACGCTCACCTGGTGGAACACGGGCTGGAGCACCTTAGCGAGGAGGTGGACCTGAACGACGTGGACGTGTTGTTCGTGGAGAACGTGGGCAATCTCGTGTGCCCCACGGACTTCCCGCTGGGGATGCACGAACGTGTTCTCGTGGTGTCCGCGACCGAGGGTGAGGACGTGATCCCCAAGCACCCGGCCATAGTCAAGGCGGCCGACGTGATCGTTGTGAACAAGATCGACCTCGCGGAGGCGTGCGGGGTGGACGTGGACGCTCTGGTCGAGGCGGCCGAGGAGATCAACCCGTCGGCCGACGTGTTCGCGGTGAGCGTCAAAACGGGAGAGGGCCTTGAGGGGTTGGAGAGGAGGCTACTGGGGTGACGCTCACTCCTCCTCTTCCTCCTTCTCTATCAGGACGGCGTTGACGACCGGCTCCTGCCCCGGCCTGTTGGTCACCTTGGCCAGGCCCAGCTCGGTCCGGATTATGGCCCCCTTGGTTATCACACCGTGTCTCTCGTAGTACTGGGACGCGGGGTTTTTCACCACCTCCTCGATCCTGACGCACTTCACCTCGCCGGTCTCCGGGTCGGCCACGTTCGCGTGCGTCGCGTACTTCAGGCCCTTCTTCACGTTCCCTCCCATGCCCCTCCGTTCCTTGATCCTCCTCTCCTCGCCCACCAGGGTTTCCGTGGGCGGGTTGCCCATCTCGAACTTCCTCTTCTTCCTGTGGGGTCTGATCCTGCCTCCCGTTGGTTTCCTTAGCGACCTACCGTGCCACACTCCCATGGACTACACCCCCTCTCGTTCGCGGTCCGGACCCGGACCCTCGTATAAACATCACCGGAGGTGACGCCATGCCCGAGGACAGGATCACCCCGGAGCACGGTGCCGGGGGCGAGTACACGGAGAAACTGATCAGAGAGGTGCTCCTGCCGCAGATAACGATGCGAGGCGAGGGCAGCGTGAGGTTGGACGATCTAGACGACGGCGGCACCTTCCCCAGCGTGAAAGGTGAGATGGTCCTGACGACGGACGCCCACACGGTGGATCCCCCGGTGTTCCCCGGGGGCGACGTGGGGGCGTTGGCCGCGGCGGGTACCGTCAACGATCTCGCCGTCATGGGCGCGGAACCCGTCGCCATGGCGTGCTCGCTGGTCGTGAGGGAGGGGACACCCGTCGAGGACCTGGAGAGGTACTACCGGTCCGTCAACGAGGTCTTGGAGGAAGTCGGGGCCCATCTGATAGCGGGCGACACGAAGGTGTTGGGGTCCTCGGACGTCGACGTGATCATGACGACGACCGGGGTCGGCAGGATCAAGGAACTGGTGAGGGACGACGGGGCGGAGCCGGGGGACGTGATCATAGTGTCGGGGACGGTCGGTGACCACGGTATGACGATACTCGCGGTCAGACAGGGGTTGGACGCCGACGTCGAGTCGGACGTGGGGCCCGTCTGGGAGGTTGTGGAGGCGGCTTTGGACGCCGGGGAGGTCAAGGCGATGAAGGACCCTACCAGGGGCGGGCTCGCGGGGGCCCTCAACGAGATGGCGGAAAAGGCTGGTGTCAGGATGATCATCGAGGAGGAGAGGATACCGATGAAGGAGGAAGTGAGGATCCTCGGGGACATGCTCGGTGTCAACCCGCTGCAGGTCGCCAACGAGGGTAAGGTCGTCATGGTGGTGCCCGAGGAGGACGCCGAGGACGTGCTGGCCGCCGTTAAATCGACTGGCAGGGGTAAGGAGGCCGAGATCATAGGCAGGGTCGAGGAGGGTCCTCCCCGAGTCGAGTTGGAGACCGAGATAGGCGGTAGGACGCTGCTGGAGAAGCCCGTCGGGGATCCAGTCCCGAGGGTGTGTTGAGGATGAAGATCAGGGTGGGCGAGGCGGCGGAAAGAGCGTGGGAGAGACTGAAGGCGAGATGGGAGGCCG
Organism: Methanopyri archaeon; assembly: GCA_013154335.1. GTDB lineage: Archaea > JAADCQ01 > Methanopyri > Methanopyrales > Methanopyraceae > Methanopyrus. Next base: position 16,798 of record JAADCQ010000061.1, on the reverse strand, counting down.
ACGACGTGGGTGATCTGGAGGAGGAGTTGAGGAAGGCCCTCGAGGATACGGGGGTCGAGGGTGCCACCGCTTACGGTTTCAGGAGGTCCATGGGGATGTTCAGGAGGATGGACAGGATAGAGGTGGGGGTCGAGGGAAGCGAGGAGGACGCTAAGACCGTCGTGGAGAGGTTGAGGCGGAGGATAGCGGGCGATGGGGAGGTCACGTGGGTCCTCGACGTCACCTTGAGGCCTGTTCCGGTGCCGTCGTTGATCGATAAGGAGCGGGCGAAGAGGAAAGCGGAGAGGGCTTTCATCGGGATGACGATCGGGGCTGGGATCCCGGCGATCCTCCTCTCGGTGATCGTGGCGACCAGAGCCACACCCGTGACCGTCGCGTTGGCCTGGGGGGTGGCCGCCGCCGCTGGTTTCTTCGTCCCGTGGCGGGCCGGGTTCCACGGCCTGGTCCGGGACGTGTTGGGTGGATCGAAGAGGCTTCGCGTGTGGGCGTTCCTGGCGTGTACCGTGGTCACGGCCTTGGGATTGTTGTCGATGGTTTACGCGGCCAGGGGAGGCCTTCTGGCGGTCCTGGTCGTGGCCTTCGTCACGGGTATCGTGTTATCGCTGGCCGTGACGAGGGTGATGAGGGTGTTGGTGAGGGCGGTTTAACCCTCCCAGGTTTCACCCGGCTCTAGGACCACGACCTCAACGTCGACGCCTCTCTTCTCGACTTCCTTCACGAAATCCTCCGGATCCACCTCTATGGGTGGGAAGGTCCCGTAGTGCATCGGGATCACTACCTCGGGCTCGATTAGCTCCACCGCCAGTGCCGCCTCCTTCGGTCCCATCGTGAACCTGCTTCCTATGGGTAGCATGGCGACCTCGGGCTCGTAAAGCTCGCCGATGATCTCCATGTCCTTGAACACGCCGGTGTCGCCCGCGTGGTAGAACGAGCCGTCGGAACCCATCACCACGTAGCCCGTGGGCGTGCCACCGGCGACTATCTCGCCGTCCTCGACTATCTCGGATGAGTGCAGCGCCGGTACCTGTACTACCTCAAGGCCCTCCACCTCTATGGTGCCTCCGATGTTCATCTCCTCGACGTTCTCCACACCTTGAGACTGGGCGTAGACCGCGATCTCGTAGATGGCGACGAGCGTAGCGCCAGTCCTCTTGCAGATGTCGATCGCGTCGCCCAGGTGATCGCCGTGACCGTGCGTGACTAGCACCAGGTCGGGTTCCACTTCATCGGGTGATTTGGCCGCCTTCGGGTTACCGCTCAGGAACGGGTCCACCAGGATGTTGACGCCGTCCAGTTCCACCTCGAAAGCCGCGTGACCCAGCCACGTGACCTTCACGACGGGTCACCCCCCTGTGTTCCCCATATATAGGAGAGATTATATACGGATCGGTGGATTACCGGAGCGGTGTCTCACCTCGACTCACCGGGTTCCGTTCGGGAATACCTTTTTGTACATCCGTTAGCCGATTATCTGAGGAAAAAATCCGTGGATCAGAAACGTATAGTATCGATCCGGTTTAACCCGTTTCGGAAAATATTTGTCCGGCCCCGACGGTCGGGGGGGGGGGCGGATTTTGAGAGATGTGGAAACGGAGTTGGAAGTCATCCGGAATGATGTTATACAGGAGATGCCAGACGATAGGAGGACGTCGTTCATATTATTAAGTTCCGCCAGGATGGCGGCGATAAGACATCTTGGGGAGGCCTGGGAACCGCTGATGATGGAGGTGGGTGCTCAGGTGGTTCGGATAATGAAGGCCATCGACGACCTCCCCGAGAACCTGGAAGGCGCCCTCGAGGTCGGGAGGAGGCTGGGCCTGTACACGGGGTACTCGGTCGAGGACAGTTCGGTGAGGTTGACCAACTGCCTGGAGGTGCTGGGCTGGGAACACGCGGATGTGGAAGCGAGGTGCACGGTGACGAAGGGCCTGGTGCTCGAGGGTCTGCGGATGGAGGGCAAGGACGTGGTGGAACTCGAGGAGGAGGTGGACGGAACGGACGTCGTGTTCAGGTGGAAGGAGCGGGCTTGAGTCTTCTTCTCGTCACCTCCCGTACGATCGTTTTAGAATTAATAACGATTCTCGGTTTGGAGCCGCGGCCGGGATTTGAACCCGGGACCACGGGATTACAAGTCCCGCGCTCTAACCAGGCTGAGCTGCCGCGGCTCCCTTCCCCGTCGGCTGACCCTCTCGAACCGCGGATAAATAGGTTGCGCGCCCCCGGATCCGGGTCCGGAAGGTTAAAACGGGACCCCGGGTCGCGCCGGACCGTCAGAGGGGGTATGTGCCGTGGGGGATCGCTTTATCCGTCGTACGGGATCTCCTGCGTGAGGCCAACAGCGACGCTCGTCTGCCCGAGGAGGTCAGGGTCTTCGATACAACGCTACGTGACGGCGAGCAGACACCCGGAGTCGCCCTGACCCCCGAGGAAAAGCTACGGATAGCCGTGGCGTTGGACGAGCTCGGCGTCGACGTGATAGAGGCGGGGTTCGCCGCCGCCAGCGAGGGTGAGAGGGAAGCCATCCGACGGATAGCCGCGGAGGTCGACGCCGAGGTCTGTAGCATGACCAGGATGGTCGAATCGGACGTCGACGCGGCCCTCGAAGCCGACGCCGACTCCGTGCACGTGGTCGTTCCCACGTCGGAAGTGCACGTCAGGAAGAAGCTCAACATGAAACCAGAGGAAGTTCCGGAGAGGGCCGCGGAGGTCATAGAGTACGCGAGAGACCATGGGCTCGTCGTGGAGATGTCGTCCGAGGACGGTACCAGGACGGATCTCGATTACCTGTTGGAGGTGTTCGACGCCTGCGTGGAGGCGGGGGCCGAGCGCGTCGGGTACAACGACACCGTGGGCGTGATGGCGCCCGAGGCCATGTACCTGGCCGTTTCCAGGCTCGTCGACGGGTTGGACGGCGTCGTCCTGAGCGTTCACTGTCACGACGATCTCGGGATGGCGACGGCCAACTCCGTGGCGGCGGTCAGGGCCGGCGCTGAGCAGGTCCACGTGACCGTGAACGGGATCGGGGAGAGGGCGGGTAACGCGGCCCTCGAGGAGGTCGTGGTGGTGCTGGAGGAGTTGTACGGCGTGGACACGGGGATAGAGATGGAGCGGCTGCCGGAGGTCTCCAAGCTCGTGGAGAGGCTGACCGGTGTTAGGGTGCCCCCCAACAAGGCGATCGTGGGTGAGAACGCCTTCACCCACGAGTCGGGGATACACGCCGACGGCCTCCTGAAGGACGAGAGGACGTACGAGCCGATACCGCCGGAGAAGGTCGGTAGGGAGAGGAGGTTCGTCCTGGGTAAGCACGCGGGCACGAGCGTGATCAGGAAGAAGCTGGAGGAGATGGGGATAGAGGTGGACGAGGAGCAGCTCGTGGAGATATTCAAGCGCGTCAAGAGGCTGGGCGACAGGGGTAAGCGCGTCACCGAGGCGGACCTCAGGGCCATAGCCGAGGACGTCCTGGGGAGGCCGTCCGAGCGGTTCATCGACGTCGAGGACTTCACGACGGTCACCGGGAAGAGGACGATACCCACGGCGTCCGTGATAGTGGAGCTGGACGGATCGAGGAGGGAAGCGGCCTCGACCGGAGTGGGTCCCGTGGACGCTACCATCAAGGCGCTGGAGAGGGCCCTGCGGGATCAGGGATTGGAGTTCGAGTTGGTGGAGTACCGGGCCGAGGCGCTCACGGGCGGCACCGACGCCATCACCCACGTGGACGTGAAGCTGAGGGACCCGGAGACGGGTGAGGTGGTCCACTCCGGGTCCACGAGGGAGGACATAGTGGTGGCGAGCTTGGAGGCGTTCGTGGACGGTATCAACGCCCTCCTGGCGAGGAGGAGGTGAGCTCCACCGCGTGCAGGCACCCCGGGTCGCTCCCTCTCACGTCCCCTTCTATCGCGTAGGCCCTGGCCCTACACCCGCCGCATACGTACCGGAACTCGCAAGCGCCGCAGGGACCCCTGAGGGCGTCCCTGTCCCTGCACGCCCACATAACCTCGTTCTCCCAAAGCTCCTCCAGATCGTCCTCGAGCACGTTCCCCACCTTCACCGGCATGAACACGCAGGGCTGGACGGAACCGTCCGGTTCTATCGCCATCAGGAACCTGCCCGCGCCGCACCCGCCCATGAACTCGATGAGCGAGGCGAACCCGGACACGTCGCCCGCGTAGAAGTGCGTCCCGTAGGCGACGCCCTCCGTCTCCCCCCGCTCCATCAACTGAAGGCTAACCCTCGCCATCTGCGGGGCCGTTGAGTAGACCATTATGTCGCGCTCGAGGGCGGCCTCGACGAGTATCTTCAGGACCTCTTCCCTTTGCTCCGGCGTGAGGTCGAGTTCCCTGGCGAACCTCCCTTTGCCCGTTGGAATGAAGTTGAACACCGCGACGCCGTCCGCTCCGAGTTCCTCGGCCATGTCGAGGACCTCCGGTAACTCACGGTAGTTCCCTTTGTGGACCGTGAAGGCGATCACCGTCATCATGTCGGTCTCGGCGCAGTTCCTCACGCCCTCGACGGCCTTCTCCCAGGCCCCCTCTACGCCTCGGAAACCGTCGTGGGTCTCGGGCCTCGCCCCGTCGACGCTTATCTCGACGTACTCCACGCCGGCCGCCTCGAGCCGCTCGGCGGTTTCCCTGTCTATGAGCGTCCCGTTGGTGGCCAGGGCCGTGAACATGCCCTCGTCGGAGCTCGCTTCCGCCAGCTCGAAGAAGTCGTCCCTCATGAGGGGTTCTCCGCCGGAGAATGCCAACCCGGGCACGCACCATTCGGATAGTCTTTCGATGACCCTCAACGCGTCCTCCGTGTCGAGCTCGCCCGGCGCGGGTTTCCCGGCGTTCGAGTAGCAATGCTTGCACCTGAGGTTGCACAGGCCTGTGACGTCCCACACGACCAGGTACGGGGCGGAGGGGACGAAGGGCTTCCTGACGCCGTACTTGGCTATCCCTTGGATCGTCACGGTGACGCCGCGCCTATAGGAATCGAGGGCCAGGCACTCCCTGAGTTTCTCTTCCTCGACGCCGAGCCTCTTGGCGCCTTTCTCCACCATTACCTTGATCGACTTGGCCAGCAGTCTGCACCCTCTACACGCCTCCTCTCTATCCCCGTACAGGTAGTCCAAAGCCACCTTTATCCTGTAGTCACCACATTTATCGCATCTTTTCACCGCTGCTTCCATTATCTTTTTGCCAGGTTTCGACTCTAAGAACCTGTTGAGGAAGGAGATGAACCTGGCTATCCGGGTCAAAGGTGTCACCTCCCGAACCCTTTATTAAACGCTGTTAGTACGGCTCTCAAAAGCGTTTTAGGAGCTTCTTTTAAAATTTTCTTAATAAGAAATACATCCCCTTCCGACAGCCTTTTGATGAGGAACCTCGGGTCGGCGTAGAAGGATAAGTACGCGTACTTTATCAATAAAGATAGGTCCTTGCTCGTAAGATGCTTCGTTCTGATAACCGGGTCCACCGTCGTGTACTTGGACCAATCGAACGTTTCTATCAACCCCTCACGTTTCAACTCTTCGAACATCGGGGTTCCCGGGTAGGGGGTCAGGATAGTGAATTGGGCGTAGTCGGCGCCGCACCTCTTGGCGAACTTCACGGTCCTCCTCACGTCCTTCCGGTCCTCCCACGGGAACCCTATGATGAACGACGCAACCACCCTCAGCCCCGCGTTCTTGAGCGTTTTAACGCACGATACCACGTCGGACGTCGTTATTCCCTTTCCTATACGCTCTAGGGTCTCATCGTCCCCGGACTCCGCCCCTATGTACACGGTCTCACATCCCGATCTGGACAGTTCCTTGGCCAGGTCCGGGTCCACCGTGTCGGCCCTGGAAGAGCAATCCCAAGGCACGTCGACCCCCTCCTCCCTGAGACCCTTGCAGACCTCCCTGGCCCTCTTCCTGTTGAGTGTGAACACGTCGTCCACTATCTCCACGCGCCTCACCGAGAACTCCTCGACGAGCATGACTATCTCCTCGACCACCCGTGCCGGGCTCCTGCCCCTCCATCTTCTCCCGAACATCCTGGACGACGCGCAGAACGCGCAGCCGAAGGGACATCCCCTACTGGTCACGACAGGAACGAATCTCTTACCGTCGACGGCGTACGCGTCGATGTCGATCAAATCGTAGGCTGGTAAAGGGAGGGAGTCCAGGTTCTCGATTGGTGGTCTGTCCGGGTTCCGCACCACCTTACCGTCGACGGGGTACGTTATCCCCCTGACGTCCGATAGATCGGGTTCACCCCACGTATCGAAGGCTTCCAGGGCTTCGACGGTCGTGATCTCACCCTCGCCGCGCACGACGAAGTCGGCTCCGGATTCCCTCACGGCTTCCTCGTCCATGAAGGTCGGGTGCGGACCGCCGAGGAAAACAACGTCGACGACGTCGCGAACCTCACGGGCGGCCCGGTACGCGCTGGGGGCGGCGGGGGTCGTGGCCGTGAACCCGACCGCGTCGTACCCCTTCACCGCCGACCTCAGTTCCCCCGGTCCGATCCCCTCGGCGGGACAGTCCAAGATCCGCACGTCGAAGCCTTTCTCCCTCAGGTAGGCGGCGAGGTGTACCAGTCCCACGGGGAACGTCCTGACGCCCAGGACTTCGGCCACGTAGTCCGTGGCCGGGGGGTTCACCAACAGGACGCGCGTGGGTAACTCCCCCCGGCTTCAAATTGTGTTTCAATGTTAAGTAAATTTTGAATTGAGGGCGTGCCTTATAAACGGACGTCCGGGGACCCCGACGGGAACGCGCGGGGGGTGGGTGGAGGTACCCGACAAGAGGGACGTGATCTTCGCGCTCTTGACGTTCGCGATCGGGGCGGCGGTGGCGTCCCCAGCCCTGAAGTACGGGTGGAACGAGTTCCCGAGCGGTGCGGACGCCAGGGGACATATGACGAAGGTTTGGATGCTGGAGAGATTCTGGTCCATGGGGGACTATCCCTACCCGAAATGGTCCGAGTACTGGTACTGCGGTTACCCGTTCCTGTGGTACTACCCGCCCGGCGTCTACTTCCTCTCGGCCGCGATCTCCAAGGCGTTGGGTATCGACGTTCTAACGTCCTGGAAGTGGGTGATCTGGTTCTTCTACGCGCTGGCCGGCCCCGCGGTGTACGCCGCCGCGAGACTCCTGGGAGCTTCACCCGTCGGGGCGCTGGCGGCGGGCATCCTGTATCAAACGGCCTACAACCACATCGAGATCACGTTCACCGAGGGTAGGATCCCAACCGTGGCCGCGGTCCCGTTCCTCGTCCTCGTGATACCCCTGACGATGGCCCTGTTCGAGAGGCCTTGGAGGAGGCTACGGTACGCGGGCGTGCTTTCGTTGGCGCTCGCGGCCACGCTCCTGATGCACCACGGGTCCGGCGCCGCCGCGGTGGCCCTGATCGGGTTCTACGTGTTGGTCAGGGGCTTAAACGCCGTGACTTCGGCCGTCGTCAAGGACAGGTACCCCGAACTCGTCGAGGATCTACCAGGTTTCGTCTGGAATCCAGTGGCCGTGGCCCTGGGGCTGGCGATAACCGCCTGGTGGCTCTACCCGGCGCTGCACTACGACACGTACTCGTATACGACCAAGCCCAAATGGTGGATCCACATGTCCTCCGTCCACGAGCCCTGGGAGGTCTTCGTCCCCTACTACTGGAAGACGAGGTACTGTAAGTACGTGGGCGCCGTACAGGTGGCCCTCGGAGTGACGGGGGTGCTCCTGGGACTTAAACGCCGGTTCCGGGCCTTCTTACCCATCGCCTTGACGTTCCTCATCGCCTACATCGTATCTATGGACCACGTGCCGCCGTTGACCCACGAGATGATGAAGGTGGGTTTCGAACCCAAGTGGGCCCTCATGTTCACGGCTCCCCTCCTCTGCGCCGTGGCGGGTCTCGCCGTCGACGCCATGAGGAGGAAGGGCCTCCCGTGGATCCTGCTGGCGGGTCTCCTCGTCGCGGCCACCGGGGTGGACGCCTACGAGGGGATGAAGTACGCCTACAGGCCCGTACACTACACCAAGGCGGAGCTGGCGGGACTGGAGTACGTGGCCCACCACGCGGGACGCTGGGACAGGGTCGCCACGATAGGATACAGGGCCATGTGGGGGATGGAACCCTACATCACGGGTAAACCCGCGGTGTTCGGCTGGTTCAGGGAGGGTACCCCGATAAGGACGGCGATAATCGAGTACAAGCGGGCCTTCAAGAGGAACGACATCGTCGACGCCCTCAAGATAGGCTCGGTGTTGGGCGTCAAGTACCTCGTCGTGGACGCCAGGCACAAACCCTACGCCAAGTGGACGGTGGCGTCCCTCCACAGGCTGGGAGTTCACCCCGTGGCCAGGTTCAGGTACGTGCGCGTCTACAGGTTCCATCCCCATCTGGGCTACGAACTCGTCGACGGCGTCAAGAGCGTGTTCCTGGGAGGTAAGTACGCGTACATGAGGTTCTGCATGCTGGCGGACTTCAGCCCCAGGGTATGTCCCGCCTACGCGTTCACCTCGGATCCATCGTGCAGGCTGGTGAGAACGGTCCATCCCGAGGTCGTGGTGAAGTCGCACCCACCAATCCGTCAGAGGGAGATCAAGCTGCTGAAGAGGTACGGTGTGAGGGAGATCATAGTGCTGGACAGGGAAGCCACCGGTGTCACCGAGAAGGTCGTGGATGGGGTACGGGTGGTGAGGTGTAGACCGGTCGACGCCGTCCAGATGTTGCCGAAGAGAAGGGTGAAACCCGTCCACGTGACCGTGGAGCACGGTAGGTTCAGGGTGGATGGCTCGGGGTACGTGTGGGTCTCGGTGCCTTACTTCCCACTGTGGGAGCCCGAGCGAGGCGTCAGGGTCGGCGGCATCGCCAACATGTTGCTCCTGAAGGTACCCGGGCCGACCTGGGTAAGGTTCGAGTGGAAACCCTCCGTGGGCCTCTGGGCGTTGTCGTGCGCGGCGCTGGTGATCTCGACGGCCGCGGCGTTCTCCAGGCGTCGCTAAACGGGGGATGGCACCAGGGCCACGGGCTCGTACCTGGGGTCACCGGAGAACTCCAGGAGGGCGTGTTTCGGGAGTCCCTTCACCTCCTCCACGAACCCCTCGACGTCTCCTTCGATCAGTGCTTCCGCAAGGGATCTGGCCAGGTCTATCTTGTCCATGAAGCAGCACCTCTCGGTCTCCGCCACGGCCGGGTCGTTGAACACCACACGGATAGCCTCGTCGAGTCCCAGCAGCTTCCCAGCCTCCCCGGAGACCACCTCGAAGAACGTGGGCTCGTCCCCGACCCTCAGCGACCGCTCTTCGACCACGTAGGAGACCCTCTCTTTCTCCCCTCTCCTGATATCATCGGCCTTTATGATGGCTTTCCTGAGCAGTTCCGTACACGTGTCGGATACGAAGTTCACCTCGAGCTCTCGCAAATCTCACGCACCCCGTCGACTATCCGCCAGGGCTCCCCGGACTCCAGCGTGTCGAGGGCCTTTTCGACGCCATCTTCGAGGGAGTTCACGACCTCCCCCACGTACAGCGCGGCGCCGGCGTTGAACGCCGTCATCTGCACCTTGGGATCGTCCGGACCCCTGGCCCCGGAGAGGATCTCCTCGGCCTCCTCGGCGGCCTCCTCGGGGGGAGTTCCCGCCACGTCCTCGGGCCCGAACCTATCCAGACCGAAGTCCTCGGGGCTTACCTCGACCCTGTCCTCCACCTCACCGTTCTCCACGTACACGATCACGTTCTCGCACGTGACCGAGAGTTCGTCCACACCGTCCCGCCCGTAGACGACCAGTCCTCTCCTCACGCCCAGTTCGGCGAGCGCCTCGGCGACCAGATCCAGTAGGCCTGGGGAGTAAACGCCGACCACCTGTCCCGTGATCCTGTGCCTGGCGGGGTTCGTGAGCGGGCCTAGGACGTTGAAAACCGTCCTGATGCCCAATTCTCGCCTCACGGGCATGACGTTCTTCATGGCGGGGTGGAAGGCCGGTGCGAACATGAACCCGAAGCCGATCTCCTCGATGCACCGTTCGACCGTCGCCGCGTCCAGTTCCAAGGGTATACCGAGGGCCTCGATGAGGTCGGCGCTACCGCACTCGCTGGTGACGGATCTGTTCCCGTGCTTGGCCACGGGCACGTGGACCGCGGCCGTGAAGGCGGCCAGGGTGCTCGCGTTGAACGTGTCGAGGGCGTCGCCCCCGGTCCCGGCGGTGTCCACCAGGGTGTCGACGTCCGGGTCGACCTTGACCGCGTGCTCCAGCATCCCCTCGACGAAGCCGGCTATCTCCTCGGGGTGGTAACCTTTGCAGCGTAGAGCGACGAGAATGCCGGCGACTTTGACGTCGGAGAGTTCCCCGCCCACCATCAGGTCCATGAGCCTTCTGGCCTCGTCCCTGGACAGGTTCTCTCCCCGGATCAGCCTCTCGAGCACTTCCATAACCTCCTAAACCCCCCATCGGGCGCGGTCCTCATGAGAGGAGAAGGGAGGAGGGGGTGATACGACCTTGGTAAAGAGTTCACACGTACCCATAGTGTCCCCCATGGACCCGTCGATAGTGTGCCCCAGATGCAACAAGGAGGAGTACGAGGAGGCCGTCAAGAGGCACAAGAAGTTGCCGTTCGCCGGCATCTGCGAGAACTGCGGTAGCGCGGCGTACTACAGGTACTAGGTACTACAGGTACTAGTCGGCGTACACGCCCTCCGGCCCCATCAACTCCCTGAGAAAGGACGTGGCGTAGCCACCCCTGGGCAGCGAGAACGTTACGACGTAGACGTCGTCCGCGATGACCTCCGCCGACAGCCTGTGGACGCGGAGGAGCGCCGGCTTCCTGTCACCTCCCGCCGATATCTCGGGCATGCTACGGATCTCGAAGTCCGAGGGTTCCACGCCCTCCTCCTCCAACACGGATCTCTCGATATCACCCGGTTCCCCGTCGGCGAGCTCCGTCCTGAAACCCGGGAGTGGGATCGTGGGTAACCCGTTCCTAACGATGTCCCCTTCCACGGGTTCCCCCAGGGGGAGTCCCCTCCTCATCCTTTCGCTCAATATCCTGTTGAAAAGATAGGATTGGTACGCGTGCACGAACATCCGCCTGATCCAGTAGGGGAGCCTCCTGAACGCGTTGACGTAGTCGTTCGGGTACCTCGCCAGGTGTTCCAAGATCTCCCTCTCGTAGTCGAGGAACCTGGGGAACACCTCCAAGGCTCCCTCGAAATCCCCCCAATTCTCCCTCAACCACCTCCTGGCCCTTATCGCCTCCTCGGACTCGCGGGGGAACTCCATGGTGAGGAACTCGTAGATCGCTCTCTCCCAGTCCTCCTTCACCACGTACTTCCCCACCACGTGGGTCACCGGTCGACGGCTTCCGAACCTTTGAACGCCGAAGAAGTTGGGAACGCCCCCTAGATCCTTGATGACATGGATCGCCGTCTCCAGCGCGTCCACGTCGGCATCCCGTACCGTGATGACGAACCTGTTCCCCCACAGGTCCCCCGGCCTCAGTTTCCTCCGCACCCTGCCCAACGGCGTGACCACGATGTCCTTCACGTCGATCCTCCGCAACGCCTCCGGTGGGACACCCCTAACCGTGACGCGCTGAGAGGTGACCGCACGCTTGTCTTTCATCCCGGCTATGCCGAACGCCTTATCGCGGCGTCGGAGTTCCCTGCCGATCCTCCTAACGGCTTTCCAAGTGTCCCAGTCGTACTTCTCGAGGACGAAAAGGGTGTGTCCGCCTTTTCCGCCGTAGGATGGATACAGTTTGCTTTTAGATAATGTTGACCCACACCTGGGGCACCTCTTTCCCCTGTGATAATCACCACACCCCGGGCATCGTCCCACCATGGTCAGCGGTATGTAAGTAGATTCAGAGGGTTTTTCCATCACAAGAAAATCCTCGATTCTCTCACGACAAGACCCACCGGTGCCCGATTTCACGACCCTCTCTTCCATCCCCACGAACCTCTCAACGTCACCGAGGGTGCGCAGTTCTCCGACGTCGACGTTCAACCCGATGGATGCCCCCTCAACGAAATCATTTTGACGCCTCGATGTAACCGATAACGTTCGGGCGTCCTAACGCGCGGGCGGGGGACGGACGGTGTGCGCAAGTCGGCAGCGTTCATCGCACTCTTCCTCACCTTCACGACCATCACTCCCGTGACGGCGATCACCTTCGAGAGTGTGACCTCATACGAGGGTTACTACGGATATCCACCGGACTACGATCCTAACCTTCCCCATGCCGTCATCGAAGGGTACCTAGTTTACAACGGAGGGAACGAGGCGGTCCCGTACCCCTGGGACGGATCCCCACCGGCGTACGCCTCCCCGACGCTGGACGGGGCCAGGTACTTCCTCCTACCGGCCGGAAAGGGCCCTCACGTGCTCACGATCGACGAGGACCTGAAACCGGGGTTCGAGGGCGATTTACCTGGGACGCCGTTGGGGGCCTCCGGACCGTTCGTCGCCGTCAGGGAGGGAGACCGCGTCGAGGTGTTGGCCGTGGAGTACCGGGGTTTGATCCGACCCTCGTCCTCGTGCGAGGGTCCCCCGGGGACGCTCTACGCGTTCGACGTGAACGACACGGTTTACATCGTCGGGGAGCCCGACGTGCCGACGCGACCCATCCGTGTCCTCACGACGCCCGGGCTCGGCGTCCTGTTCAAGTCGATGAGCGACGGTTTCCTGGTCGTGGTGAGGGAAGCCCGGGGCGTGTCCGTGTACCTGGTCGATGAGACGTTCTCGTGCCGCGATCCCGACGCCGTCTCGATGTTCACGGGCCCGGACGGTCACCTGTGGACGCTCGCCGTGTTCTTCAACCTCGCCGTGCTGACGGACGGTGGCTCGCTCTGCGTTTACACCCTACCGGGGCCCGTGCTCGAGGTCAGGAAGGATCTGGTCGTCGTGAACACCCCCGAGGGACCGGAGATCGTCGAGGTTACCCCTTCGGGTGTCGTGAGGCCGAAGGTTTCCGCCGTGGTGAACGGGGTAGTCGTCGCGGTCTTCGAGGAGGGGTCTCTCTCCGAGGTGGTGGAGGTCAGGCCCGATGGCTCCGTGGCGGAGTTCACGGTACCTGGGAGACCGCTGGCCCTGTGCGACGGTGTGCTGGTGTGCGAGGGGGATTCCGGGTACAGGGCGTACGAGGTGGGTCCGTCCGGGATAGTCCCCCCCTGCGCCTCGGGCGACACCGATGGTCACCCGTACTTCGCCTTCGAGGACGGGAAGGTGGTCGTGGTGTCCGGTTCGGGGGTGGCGGTGTTCACGATCGACGGTAGGCCCGAAGCGGCCTGCGGGCCCTACCTGGAGCTGTCGAACCACATGGCGGTGGAGGTTACGAGCGGGGGGATAGTGAGGCCGTGTGCTTGGAACGTGGAGGTTTCCGTGTTTCCCGACGGTGAGGTCGTCTGGTGCGCGGATGATAGGCCGGTGCCGCTGGGTAGGATCGAAGGGCGTGTGATCGGGTTGATGGGATCCGTCTTGGTCACCGACTCGGGTCTAGTGTACGTCGCTTCGCCCTCGGGTCTGGAACGTGCGGAGGTGAAGTGCAGCGTCGGGGACGTGAAGGTGGCGCTGTCGGGGGATTCCGTGGTGTTCGTGTACGGGGACGCCGCTTACGTCTACGGGCTCCCCGGGAGACCCTCGGGGGTTTCGGTCTCCGGTCGGTTCGTGGTGGTCGAGACCGATGAGGGGCCGGCGGCTTTCGAGGTGCTTCCGGCCGGTGTCTCGAGGCCGGACGAGGGTGGAGCGTTACCGGGGGGTCACGGGTTCCTGTTCGGCGACGTGGTGGTCGCGGTTGACGATGATGGAAACGTTTACGTTTACAAAATTAACGGCAAGGTGTCCTGGCCGGTCGTGATCTCGGGTGAGAACGTGGAGCTGCTGACGTGTAGGGGTCCCGTCGGTCCGTCGTGGGTGGTGGGTGATAGTTACGTGTTCGCCGTCGGGGACGAGACGTGGGTCGTGGAGGTGGTCGACGGTAAGGTGGTGAGGAGCGCGAGGCTCCCGGGTAGGCCCGTCTGCGTCCGTGGGAACGTGCTCTTGGTGTCGGACGGGGACGTTTCGACGCCGTACGTCCTGGGTCCGACGGGACCCGTCAGGATGTCGAAGGTGGGGGACGTTGAGGGGGTGTCCCTCTACGCCGGGAACGGTCTGATGGTCGCCGTGAGGGGATACGTGGTGGAGGTGCTGGGCGACGTCGCCGGCCCGGTATCCGTGTGTAGGGATGCCGTGGTGTGGTTGGCGCCCGGGGGCCCGGAGGCCGTCTTCGTGGTGGAGGGTGAGGTGAAGAAGCCGGTGGCCCGCGTCGAGGTGGGGCCGTCCGTGTTCTTCGTGGGCCCTGACGAGGGGGGCAGGTTCGACGTGGTGGGTTGGGAGGCCGGGAACGTGTGTTACTTCGAGGTGGAGGGTAGGTTCATGGGCGTCGTGGGTGATGTCGTGCTCTACGAGGGGGAGGACGGTTCCGTTCACAGGTTGGAGCTGATAACGCCGTCCCTGATCGTGAAGTTGGCCCCGGCCGGCCTGTCGACGAGGGTCGAGCCGGTGGCCGCGCCCGCGGGATCGGATGGTGAGGCCTGGGTTTTACCGGTTCTTCCGCCGTTCGGTCGTCGCTATTCTGGCGATCCTGAGGGCGGCCGCGGCGGCTCCGACGCCGTTTCCGACGTTGACGACGAGGAGACCGGGGACGCACGATTGTAGCATCCCTTTGAGGGCGGCCTCGCCGGAGCCCCCGATCCCGTAGCCCGTGGGCGTGGGCAGGCCGATGACCGGGACGTCCGTGAGGGAGGCCAGCACGACGGGCATGGTCCCGTCCATCCCGGCGACGGCCACCACGGCGTGCGGGTCGTGCCGTTCTACGCGTCGGAGGGAAGTTAGGAGCCTGTGGAGGCCGGCGACCCCCGCGTCCCTCTCCAGGAGCACGTCGGCGCCCAGGGCCTCCGCGATCTTGGCGCACTCCCGGGCGTAGGGTTCGTCCGAGGTCCCGGCCGTGACGACGGCGAGTCTGGCGTCCGGGTACGGCGGTTCGTACCCCTCGCTCTTGACCACGAGCACCCTTCCGACCGGGTCGTACTCGGTCTCGTGCGCCCAGGACGTGTCGATGGATTCGGCGGTGTCTTCGTCCACCCTCGATGCTATCCCGATCCCGTCCGCTTTGACTAGCTTCTCGAGGGCCTTCTCCACCTCCTCCGGCTCCTTACCCTCTGCCATGACGACCTCGGGAAACCCCGTCCTTCTCATGCGGGCGACGTCCGGGCGCACGCGCCGGCCTCCCCTCCGCGCTCTCTTCCATGGCCTTGAGCGTCCTGTGGGCCGCTTTCTTGTACTTCTCGTACTCTTTCCTCTTCTCTTCCATTATCCTCTTCACGTCGTCTTTTATCTCGTTGTAAACCTCTTTCGGATCGGGGACATCCATCCTGTATCTCCTCTCGAAGTACTTTATTATGTTCCTTATATCCCTGTAGCACAGCTGAGGGGCCGATGGGTGTTCTATCGGGACGGCCTGGGGCCAGTCCACGTAGTACAGCTCACCGTCCGGGGTGACCAGCACGTTGTGCTCGCTGAAGTCCCCGTGGACATAGTGGCCCTGGAGGACCATGTCCTTGTAGTCCTCGAGGATGACCTCGAGGGCGTCCTCGGGGTTCTCCAGTCTCACCTTCGCGAGTATGGGCGCCGGGAGACCGGACACGTCGCCCTCGATCATGTCCATGGCCACCGCGTGTCTGTTGATGGAGCGGGGGCCCGGGACCGGGAAGTCGAGCTCGCTGAGTCTCTCCAGTACCTTCATCTCCACCTGAGCCTTGGCCCTTGGCACGTCTATCCTGTGGTCCTCGATGTTCAGCTCCTCGCCCCTAGCCTTCACGGCGGCGTAGGCGAGGGTCTTCCTTATCCGTCTGAACTCGGGAGCGTGGTACCTGTGGAGTTTGATCGCTATCCATTCATCGTCCGGATCCTTCGCGTTCAGTATCGTGGCCTCCTTACCCTCACCTATCACGGTACCGAGTTCCTTGAACACGTTGTGCTTCTTCATGTCCCATAGAGCCAGCGTATCGTAGCCTTTCTCCTTCATCCTGGCGGCGAACGTGTCGAAATAGGGCACGAACTTGTAGTCTATCAGGTTGAGCCTGTCCAGTTTCTGAAGTCTCCTCGCCAGCTCTATGTAGTCCATGGGCAACCTCTCGAGTAGCTTATCCTCGGGTATCCACTCGAACGCCCTGCTGAGTCCTTCCATCGTCCTGAGGATGGCTATGTCCCGCTTATCCACGGCCTCCGATTCCTCGGAGCCCGCCACGGGATTCACCCGGACCGGGGCGGGACGTGGGTCCGATAAAAAGGTCGAGCGGTCGGGCCCGACGGCGGTCATCACCCCTCAGGGCGGGGTGTCGTCGTCATCCCGCACGTCGGACGATGGCGATCCTCAACTCGGACCCCTCCACGTCCCACTCCCTGTCGGCGTCGACCTCCTCGGGCGGTGATTCGTTCAGAAACAGGGAATCGGCACGCACCTCCCTCATCACGTAGTCCATGTGCTTCTCCACGGCCCTCGCTATCTCCTCGTCGTCCGTCTCGATCCACACGTCGATACGCTCCTCCATGTCGAGGTCCAACTCCTTCCTCATCTCCTGGACCCTCCTGACGACCTCCCTGGCCAGGCCCTCGAGACGTAGCTCCTCGTCCACCTCCACCATCAGGTACACGGCGCCTCCCTCGAAGGTCTCCCTCTCCCAACCCTCCGGGACCTCCTCGACGATCTCGACGCATTCTTCGTCGAGTTCGATGGTTTGGTCGTCGATTTGGGTGGTGTACTTTCCTTCCTCCTCTATCGCTCGGGCGATCTCCTCGCCCC
>JAADCQ010000025.1 GCA_013154335.1 Methanopyri archaeon | reverse complement strand
ATAATACATAAAACAGATGAACTACTGGAAAAGAAGGTCGGAGTAAAGCCGGACGCTTTCAGGGCGCCCGGGCTGGCGGTGGATAAGAACACGTATAAGGCTCTACTTAAAGAGGGTATATGGGTGGATTCATCCATAATATACACTTACCCTGGAACCAGAGGATCTCCGAGGTGGATATTCCATCATAAGATAGTGGAAGTACCGATAGCTTGTTACACTAAGTGGATTTACGAGCATGGACAACCGGTGAGGCCCAAGTTCCTGTGTTCGTTCGCGGACGACCTGTTCGTTAGGCCGAAGATAAAGGAGGGGAAGCCGTGGGAAGCCCTGGAGAACCTGGAGAAGGGTTTCATGCAGTACTACCGACACGGTAAACCGGGTAGGCCCACGGTGTTCGTGGTCCTGTTCCACGAGCCTTACACGGCGAATCCGAAGTACTGGTGGATAATCTTCGACTTCGTGAAGTTCGCCAAGAAGCACAAGGGCGTGGTCTTCGCCACGATCGACGACGTGGCCAGGGCTTTCGTGCACGGGCAGAAGTTCACGGCGTTCTAATCGACGGGCTTGTGGGCTATCTCCCGGATCGACGAGTAGATGCCGTACGTGAGGTCGACGATGCCTATCGCGGCCACGGTTTCCTCGCCGTCCTTTATCGGCACCACGACCACGGGAACGCCCTTGTACGGTCCTTCTTCCGGGACTTTCTTCACCGGCTCTCCCTTCTCGAGGACCTCTTCGAGGACGGGTCCGGTGTAGTTCTTGTCGAGGACTTCGCCGTCCTCTATCCTCACGCCGGGTTTTTCCCTGGTTCTCATCGTGGTGGGGAGCCTGCTGACGAGTTCGTGCACGGCCATGGCTATGGGGAGTATCTCCTCGGGGCCCGAGTTCGGTTTGATACACGTCAAGCCGGTTCCCCGTGGTCCGCACCCTGTTCACGGTCGATTAACGGTGGCGTTGTCGGTCGGGTGTGGACGCTCAGGAATCGTTATGAATTTCGTAACGATTCTGGGGTGGGAAGAAGGAGCGTGAGGGGCGTTAGAACTCGACGTCGCTACCGCTCTCTTCCTCCTCTTCCTCCTCCTTCTCTAGCTTCCTGGCGGCGATGACGTCGTCGATCCTCAGGATCAGCTCGGCGGCCTCGGTGGCGCTGCTGATGGCCTGTGTCTTGACCCTCAGCGGCTCGACGACGCCCTCCTCGAGCATGTTCTTGACGTCGCCCTCGAACACGTCGATACCCGTCTCGACCTCGCCCTCCTCGTGCTTGGCCCTCAGCTGCACCAGCACGTCGATCGGGTCGAGTCCGCTGTTCTCGGCCAGCGTCCTCGGGATCACCTCCATGGCGTCGGCGAACGCCTCCACCGCCAGCTGCTCGCGGCCCTCGACGGCGTCGGCGTACTTCCTAAGCTGCCTGGCCACCTCGACCTCCGGGGCGCCGCCTCCCGGCACCACCTTGCCGTCCTCGAGCGCGGCGGCCACCACTCCGATGGCGTCCTCGATGGCCCTCTCAGCCTCGTCCACCACGTGCTCTGTACCGCCGCGCACCAGGATCGTGACGGCCTTCGGGTTCTTGCAGCCCTCCACGAAGATCATCTTGTCGCCGGCGACCTTCCTCTCCTCGACCACCTCGGCCTCACCGAGGTCGTCCTCGGTCAGGTCGTCGATGTTGGTCACGATCCTACCGCCGGTGGCCTTAGCGAGCTTCTCCATGTCGGACTTCTTGACCCTCCTGACGGCCAGGATGCCCTTCTTGGCCAGGTAGTGCTGGGCCAGGTCGTCGATACCCTTCTGGCAGAACACCACGTTGGCGCCCGTCTCGGCGATCTTGTCGACCATCTCCCTGATCATCCTCTCCTCTTCCTCGATGAAGGCCTGCAGCTGCTCCGGGTCGGTGATCCTGATCTCGGCGTCGGTCTCGGTCTCCTTCACCTCGATCGGGCAGTTCAGCAGGGCGATCTTGGCGTCCTCGACCTTCCTCGGCATGGCCGGGTGGACCTTCTCCTTGTCGATCACGATACCGTAGATCAGCTCGGTGTCCTCCAGGCTACCGCCTTCCTTCTTCTCGATCTTGATGTTGTCCGTGTCGATGACGATCTCACCGTCCTCCTCCTCGGCCACCTGCTTGACGGCCTTCACGACGAGCTCGGCCAGGTAGTCCCTGGCGGTCTCCACGCCCTTACCGGTCATCGCGGTCATCGCGATCTTCTTCAGCATCTCCTCGTCGTCCGGGTCGATGTCGATGGCCATCTCCTCGAGCACTTCCTCGGCCTTCTCCTGGGCCAGCCTGTAACCGCGCGTGATCACGGTCGGGTGGATGTCCTGGTCTAGCAGGTCCTCGGCCTTACCCAGGAGCTCGCCAGCCAGTACCACGGCCGTGGTCGTACCGTCGCCCACCTCGTCCTCCTGCGTCTTGGCCACTTCTACGACCATCTTGGCGGCCGGGTGCTCGATGTCCATCTCCTCGAGGATCGTGACGCCGTCGTTGGTCACGACCACGTCGCCCATCTCGTCGACGAGCATCTTGTCCATGCCCATCGGGCCGAGGGTCGTTCTGACCGTCTCGGCCACGACTCTGGCGGCCATAATGTTCATACGCTGGGCGTCTCTACCCACGAACCTCTGGTAGCCCTCGGGCAGGATCAGGACCTGCCTGCCGTCGCCAGCCAGCATCGCCATGGCGGGGTTCCCCCTTCGAGGGTTTTGTGGAGGGGTTTCCCCCTCTCTCATGCTCGGCCACTCGATCGGTTATATTTAAAGGTTTCCCCATGCCATCACGTACTTGAGCACTTTCTTCACGTCCTCCTCGCTCAGGCCGGTCTTCCTGGCTATCTCTTCCGGGGACGTTACGCTCTCCTCCCGCACCACTCTACGGACCAGGGTCGCCGGATCGTGTTCCTCGAGGTACTCCTTCAGATCCTCGAGATCCTTGAGCTTGCGTAGGGTGTCGATGTCGACGCTCGGAACCAGCGGGTCCCCCCTTCCCTTACCCTCGGTGACGACGAACCCGAGACATCCGGCCAGGGTCGCCACCCCCCTGAGGGCGTCGGACTCGCCCGGCGAAGTCCTGGCGATGACCCTGTCGCCGTCCCTTGCCATCAGGTCGAACGGGGCCCTCTCCACCTTCCCGGTCTCCTCCGCGCCCAGCCTCTCCAGGAGTTCCGCCACCCGGCGTTCGAAGGCCCCCATCCTGTCCTTGCCGGGGTCCACGTCCCGGGGTGGTCCTATCTCCACCGGCTCGAACTCGGGTTCGCTCCCGGTGGCTTCGAGTCTCTTCAGAGACACCCTTCCTCCGCGCTCTCTGAGCTCCCTCCGTCTCGGGGCGGACAGGTGTTCGAGGTCCGTTCCCTCGCCCACCTTGACGTAGTAACCTCCCCTGTCCGCCACGGCCTTCGGTAGTTCACCTTCCACCATCATCACGAAGGTGATGGGTTCGACCACGGGGATACCGTACCTATGGTAGACTACGTTCCGTCTCAGGGGTCCTCCGTACTTCCTCAGCGACACCACCACCGGTATCGCCTCGAGGAAGTGGGCGACCCTGTGGAGGTCCTCGGCGGGCTCTCTCTGGAGGCTGTCCGCGTTGGTGAGGACCTTGACGACGTACGTTTTACCGTCCCTGCGGGATCTCACCAGGAGGTCGAAGCAGCTCCTGCCCCGGACCCTTACGACCCTATGACCGCACTCGGCGAGGGTTTCCTCTATGTCCTTGAGGAGCTCCTCCCTGACGTTCACGCGACTCACCCCCTAGATCAACCGTAGACCGCCATCGTCACGTACACGGAGAGCGGGCCTCCGATCAGTATGATCAGGAAGCCGGCCTTGCGCTTCTTCACATCGCCCGTGAACGCGGAGTCGAGCATCAGGTAGAGGCCGATCGCACCGACGACGAAGGGGAAGAGGTGGGCTATGGCGGCGCCCACGAGCTTCGCCTGCGCTCCCGAGGTTCTCACCCCCGAGGACTCCGTTTGGGTGTGCCTCGACGATACGGACTCGCCGAGGGGAGGCTGTACGACGTACGTGGCCCACGTGTTGATCGAGAGGTTGGAGAGCGAAGGCATCGAAGCGTCCGGGTTACCGTTCCTGGTGAGACTGAACCCCAACGTGCCCAGGAAGACCAGAGGCAACGCCGCTGTGGTCGTACCGTTGGACCCGGACGCCGATCCCGACCGCGTGATCGAGATCACCGAGACCGTGATCGCCGACCTGGCCGATCCGGAGCACCCCTCCACGGATCCTGGGGTGTTGGTGTGTCACGGGATCCCCGAGGGTGTTGAAGGCTTCTACTTCGACGCCCTCAGGAGGGTATTGGCGCCTTCTTCCGTTGAGATCCCGGACGGTGTTCGCGTGGTCAGGAGGGGCCACGGTGTGGTCGGGGCTCTGGCGGCGCTCGGTTTCGCCTCGCTCGCCGTGAAGGGTCTCGTCGAGGTGACCTACGAGGGGATAGCCTACAGGAGGCCTTCGGCCTGGGGGAAGGAGAGACGCGTGGACGAGGAGTCCGTCGAAGAGATGGATTCGCTCACGTTCCCGGTGACTTTCGATAACATCGACGGTAGGGGCATGATCCTGATCACCCCTAACACGCCGTGTCCCGTTCTGTACGGTGTCAGGGCGGTGGAACCTTGGATCTTACGGGTGGTACCCCGTTTACTACGTTCTGAACCTGCGGTGGGTTACAGGGTGTTCGCGACGAACCAGGCCACCGATGCCCACTTGGAGAGGGTGAAAACGCTGAGCGAGGCGGTGGACTTCTCCAACATCGTGATCGATCTGGTCGTCGTCGAGGAACCCGTTAGGATCAGGGGCGGACACGTGGTCGTCAGATGCGAGGACGAGGAAGGGGAGACCGTCGATGTGGCCGCCTTCAGGCCGGCGTCGCCCATGACGGAGGTGGTGGCATCGTTGGTTCCGGGGGACGTCATCAGGGTGGCGGGGGCGCTCAAACCTGAGACTCCTAAACATCCACGGACTGTGAACGTGGAGAAGTTGATGGTG
>JAADCQ010000062.1 GCA_013154335.1 Methanopyri archaeon | reverse complement strand
TGGGGGGCGCTCGATCCGAGTTTTTTGATGAGTTCTTTTCTTAGGGATTCTATGTCGTAGTAGGCCTTGTAGAGTTTGGACACGTAGATGGGTACGGGGCGGTCCGGGTACTCTATGATGGTCCTGATCTCGTTGTCGTCGAGTATCTTGCCTTCTTCGGGGGCTTCCTCGTGGTGTTCCAGGAGTTCGGCGGCTTCTTGGGAGCTGAGGGGTTTGATCTTGGATTCTTCCTCTTCTTCGGCGGGTTCGGGTTGGGGGGCCGCGGGGGTTTCCTCCTCGGGTTGGGTTTCGGTCGTTTCTTCGGTGGGTACGGGTTCGGTCCCGGAGTCCTCGCCGAGGAGGCTTCTCAGGAAGTCATCATCGTCGATTCCGCCCAGGAGGTCTTTGATGTTGCGTTTGCGGTCCTCGGCCACGGTTTGACCCCCTTATCGTTGCGTTCCGGTAAGTGGGTTAAATTTCCTCGAGTTCCTTGAGGAGTTCGTCCACGTCCACGTCGACGTCGGTTTCCTCCTCTTCCTCGGTTTCCTCCGGTTCTTCGGTCTCCTCGGCGTGTTCTTCCTCGGTTTCTTCCTCCTCGACGGTGGCTTCGGCCTTCGTCGGGGTCTCCGGTGGCGTTTCCTCGGTGGTCTCTTCCTCCTCTTCCCCTTCGGCTTCCATGAGCTCTTCCATGGTGGTTGCTTCGGCCAGGATGGAGGCTCTGAACTCGCCCACTACCTCGACGTCTTCGAAGGGGATGTTGAACTCGCGTAGGGCCTTGACGAAGCCCGCGGGGGAGACTCCTTCTATGTCGACGAGGTATTCTTCGTCGCCGAGTTTCACGAAGGAGCGTACGGGTGGGACCTTCTCGAGGTCGAGTTCTTTGTCCTCGGGCATGCCTTTGAGTAGGACGGTGGTGACGGGGACTTCGGTCTCTTCGGATCCGAACTTGGCGAGGTCGACGCCTTGTTTCTGGAGGACCAGGGCGATGTGTCTGTTGAGGGCTTCCTCGACTATCTCGCCGTCGATGACGTCTTTGCCCTCCCATATGCGGATGGCTTGGGCTATCTGGGCGACGTCTCTGGCGTAGGCGAAGGTGGGTTTGAGGCCCCATCCTCCTTCTTCCTTGGGTGTGAAGGCGAGCCTGTAGACTTCGAGGGCGTCATCCGTGTACTTCTCGCCCAGTTCTTCGAGTTTCTTGGCGAAGAGTTCGACGGCCTTGTCGAGGGGTGGGTGTGATAGGTGTACGAAGTAGGGGGCTCTTCTCAGGTGGGCCTCGTCGAACACGGTTATCGGTAGGTTTGTGGAGAACGCCGCGATGAAGTCGCAGAAGACCTCGACGGCCGTTCCACCGACGTGTATCACGTCCTTCTTGTTCTCCATCGGTACGATGAGTCTGTTGAGGATGGCTATGTGGGAGTCCCTCTGTCTGCCCACGTCGTCCACGAGGAATACGCCTCCGTGGGCTTTGACGTGGGGTGGGACCTCGTAGATGCCTTTCTCGGCGTCGTAGCGTCCTTCC
The DNA here is from genome assembly GCA_013154335.1 of Methanopyri archaeon. Lineage (GTDB taxonomy): Archaea > JAADCQ01 > Methanopyri > Methanopyrales > Methanopyraceae > Methanopyrus. The sequence continues at coordinate 19,143 of JAADCQ010000062.1, read as the reverse complement.
ATGTCGTCGAGGGTTAGTTCGGCGCCCGTGAACACGAAGGGTGCGTGGATCTTGACCCACCTCTCGTCGCCGGGTTGTTCGGCCCTGGGTCTGGGCTCGTGGAAGTCGGGGTCGTACAGTTGGACGACGCTACCGGCCACGTAGACCGTCCTCGGGATGACGATGGGGGGTAGTAGCTTGGCCATCCTGCTCAGGGTGAAGGTCTTACCGGTTCCGGGTGGGCCGAAGACGATGAGGCCTCTGCCGCTGCAGGCGGCGAGGTAGTAGGTTTGCTTCGCTTCTTCGGCCCCTATCACGTCGTGGAAGGCGTAGTAGTAGACCTCTTCGGGGATCTCGATGGGGTACCTGCCTTCGACCTGTGATCCTACTATCTCGACGTAAGCGTCGTAGGGGACGGGACAAACGCCGATGTAAGGATCCTCCTTCATCAGGCTGGCGGCCAGTTCCCTTCCTTTCGGTGTAACGTCGAACGTGGTGTTGTGGAACATGGGGCCGCCTCCGGTGTGTCCCACGAGTTTCCTCTCGGTGAGGTCCTCGATTATCTCCTCGAGGATGGGGACGGGGATTCGGGTGACCTCGTAGACCTCTCGGCCTTCTACGGGGCCTCTGTCGGCTATGACCTTGAGTACCAGGTTCTCCACGTATTCCTCGGGTAGGCCCAGGTCCTCGAGGCTCTTGGGTTTGTCGAGGGATTCGACCAGTTCCACTATCTCGGGCTGGTTGTAGTACTCCTCCACGGCCTTCAGGATGTGTTCGGGTAGTTCGTCGGACAACGCGGCTCACCCCTTCGGGGTCTCGCCGACGAGCACCCGGTACCCGGAGCCTCGGGCCGCGATGCGCGCCCCTTCGAACGTGTCTTTCAGGAGTTCCAACACCCTGTTCGCGCCCTGTTTCTTCCTCACGACCATCCAGAGCGAGCCGTCGTCCTTCAGGACGGTCGGGGCCTCCCGGACTATCCTTTCGAGGGCGTGCATGCCTTCCCTCACGGGTGGGTTGGTTACGATGGCGTCGAAGGTCTCGCCTCGGACGGGCTCGTAGAACGGGCCTTCGCGGACATCGACCCGGTCTCGGACGTCGTTGAGCTCGGCGTTGCGTCGGGCCAGCCACACGGCCCGTTCGTTCACGTCGGTCATGATGACCTGGATGTTCGGGAACTCGGTGGCGAGGATGATCCCTATGGGGCCGTATCCGCATCCTAGGTCCATCACGCGTTCCGGCGGGTTGTCCTTCCATTCCCGGAGGAGCGTGTTTAGGAGGAGGGAGGTACCTCGGTCTAGCCTTTTCCAGGAGAAAACGCCCGGGGCGGTGAGGAACCTACGGGTCTCGCCGGAGACTTCGATCATGAGCATTCCCATCTCGTCTTCGGAGGGAACGCCGCGGCCCCGGGAGTAGCCGGCCCGGGGCACCGGGGCCACCCCCGTTTCTTCGTCTTCGGCCCGCACTTATAAACTTCGATACGGGGGAGCGTGGGGGGTGGTTCGGTTGCCCGTGGTGGTGTTCGATCTGGAGGGTCCCTTGTCGCCGGACGATCACGCGTACGAGGTGGCTAGGAGGTACCTGCCCGACGGTGACAGGCTCTTCGAGGTTCTGAGCGCGTACGATGACGCGCTTTACTTCGAGGTGCGGAGGGAGGGGTACGAGCCGGGCGGGACGTTGGTGTTGTTGCTCCCGTTCCTGAAGGTGCACGGGGTGACCGACGAGGATCTCAAGCGGGTCTCGGACGAGGCTGGGCTGACGCCCGGCGCGGAGGAGGCGGTCGCCGCGGCGGATCCGGGTTACGTGGCCTCGACGAGTTACCGTGTTCACGCGGTGAACGTGGCGGGTAGGGTGGGGATCCCGGAGGATAGGGTGAGGTGCACGGATGTGTCGCTCGATGAGCTTCCCGAGCCTGGGGACGAGGAGAGAAGGCTCGTGGAGAGGATCGAGGAGGAGGTGTTGTCGCTGTACCCGCCCGACGATTGGAGGGAGTTGGTGGAGAGGTTGGATCCTCTGTTCTTCGAGGAGCTTCCTTCGACTAGGTTGGGTGAGGCGTGTATGCGGGTGGAGGTGTGCGGGGGTGGTAAGAAGGCTAGAGCGGTCGAGTGGGCGGCCGGTAGGGAGGGTGTCGACGTGGGGGACGTGGTCTGTGTGGGTGATAGTATCACGGACGTGGAGATGATGAGGTTCGTGAGGGAGGAGGGTGGGCTGGCGGTGGCGTTCAACGGGAACAGGTACTGCGTGCCCGAGGCGGACGTGGCGGTGGCTGCGGGGTCGTTGGACGTGGTGGTTCCCTTGTTCGAGGCGTTCGACGAGGGCGGGAAGGAGGCGGCCTTGGAGGTTGCGGAGACGTTGGAGGGTGTCGAGGGTGTGTTGGTGGTTTCGGAGGCGGACGAGGGGGAGTTGAAGTCTTTCGTACGGTTGTCGGAGGACGTCAGGGAGAGGGTGAGGGGTGAGGCGGGTAGGTTGGGTTAGTCGAGTTCTTCCTCGATGATCTTTTCGATGTCCTCGGCACTCGGTGGTTTCTTCCGCTCGATCTCGATTTCTTCACCCGCTTCCAGGGCGCGTAGTCCTTCGGCTATGAGGTCTAGGTCTTCGGTTTCGCGTTGTAGTTGTGGGAAGCCCGGTCTCGGGCCGCCTCCTCTCGTGCGCCTGCATATCCTTGGATCGCCCGCCGGGTAGCCTCTTTCCTTGGAGAAGACTGCGTACCCGAACTCCTCTCTGGCTCTGTCGGCGAGTTTTCTTAGTTCATCCTCGGGGCCGTCCGCTATGGCCCCGAAGCAGGTTTGTTTGATCGTGACCTCGGGTGGGGAGTTCTCGAGGAGCCACTGGAAGAGTTCGGTCGGGGATATGCCTGCGCCTGGGGCCACGACGAAGTAGCGGCTTACGTTCAAGCGCGGTCACCCCGGTCCGGGCGTGCGTCTCTATCGTTTATGATACGCTCCAGGTCGTGGGCGAGGGAACGGGCGTCGTTGAGGGTCAGCTTTTCGTCGATCCCCTCGAGTTTCAGGGTGTGGTCGGTCGCGTGTACGTCCTCGACGCGGTCCAGGGGTACGGGTTTCGCGAGTTCGGTCGTCCCGTAGACTTCGATCACCACGAGGTGGTCTCGGGTCACCTCTACCCTGGTGCAGGCGGAGTACGTGAGGGGGATGGCTAGGGTGGCGACGGAGGCCCCCGCGGCCACGGCCGTCCAGGGTGTGGTCCCCGTCAGTAGGAGGACCGTGGTGAGTGAGGAGGCCGCGATGGCTACGGTCATGTTGATGGTGTTTCTGAGCCTGTCGTTGTCCTCGTCGGTGTTAGGTCTGAAACCGTAGGCGTAGGGTCCGTCGGTTCGGGTGTCGGTCAGGCTCAGTCTCGGGGCCGTTAGGGGGATTATCAGGGAGAGGAGTGCCGTCGTGATGACCGTGGTGAGTACGAGGTGATCGGGGTAGGTGAGTGCTATCAGGGCTTGCACGGGGTACGTCGGTACGAGGGGTCTGTGGGCTTTCATCCCGGGCGTTACCCTCTCAGACGGGGGCGTGGAATTCCTCGGGTTCCACGTCTAATTCCAGCCCTAGGGCCCGGGCGAGGGCTTCGGCGTGGAAGTAGGAGGCGAGGTCCTTCGTTTCGAGCCTGCCGAACCTGGGGGCCGCGCACCTGTGGCAGGCTCTTAGGGCGAACGTGTTGACGGTCTCGCGTGTGGCGGGTTCTCCTTCCACCTCCTCGGCGGCCTCCCAGGTGGCTCCGCACGGGGATCCTCTAAGCACTTCGATGTTCTCTATCCTGCCCTCGGAGACGTCGACGCGGAGCTCGGGTCTTCCGAATCTCTCGGCGAATCGGTCGATGTTCGGGACGCCGGTGTCGGGTTCTAGGGAGCAGGGGGTGTAGGGTGGGAAGGCCACGTCTTCTTTCAGCGATGTTATCTCGTCCTTGACGGCGGGTTCGGGGACGACCTCGTAGAGCACGGGTGGTTCCGCGGTCTCGGCGAGGGCTATCTGGAGGTCGGGGTGGAGGATGTAGGAGATGACGAGGTCGAAGCCGGATAGGTCGCCCGGGAGTAGGGATCGGGCGTGGTCTTCCTCCAGGACCACGTTGGATGGGGGCTCTTTGATCTCTAGGAAGGTGGCCTCGTGTTCGGATCTCTCGTTGATCGTGGGTGGGACCCTCTTGCCGTACTTGGATCCGAGGACGACGATCTTCACGGTCCGGTCCCCCGGCCGTCGGGTCGGGTCGCGGTCCCTTCTTCATCGCTTCCGTACGCCGCGCCCTCCTCATCCCCGTACAGGGCTTCCGCCTCGCGGAGGTAGTCGAGTACCCCGTAGTGGGCGGCGCCTATGACGAGGACGGCTTTTTCCACCTCGGGTTCGGCGGTGTGGAGGTATTCGATGGTGTTCTCGGCTATCACGGAGTTGCGTTCGTCGATTATGACTTCGGCCACGTGGGGGAACGATTCTTTGAAGCCTTCTACCAGTTCTCTGGCGGCTTCTTCGTTCTCAAGGGCTTCTTCGATGTAGGATTTGGTCTTCTCCGGTTTGAGGACGGATTTGATGGTGTCTATGAGTATGCATACGCCGAGTTTCAGGCGTTCGGTGAGCGGTGCTTTGATCTTGATCCTCTCGAAGAGGGCCCTGACGTCGACGTCGACGGGGACGAGTTCCGCGTCGAGTTGGACGGCGGCTTCGACGGCCCCTTTCATGTCCTCCCCGAGCTCGGCTCCCAGGGCGCTGCTGGTGAGGCGTTCGGCGAGGCCGATGACTCGACCGAGTGGGCCTCCGACTCCGGTTCCCTTGGGGCCCCCGTGGAGTTCGGAGAGTACTTGAGCTAGCCTGCTGGGGCATAGTTCGACGAGTACGGCGTCGGGTTCCAGTTCGAGGATCCTGCGTTTGACGGCGTCCCCTACCCCGGCGTGGGCGGTTCGTAGCACGTGGAGGTCTCTGCCGAAGATCCTGAACACGTCCTCGGTGATCTCGTTCACGCCCTCACCACCGTCCCGTCCTCGTAGATCCCTATCACGTCGGGGAACTCGTCGACCCGGGAGCAGAACTCGACGTCCTCGGACTTGCCCTTGGTCTCGAGCACGTGGGCGGTTCTGGAGCCCGCCAGGACCTCGTATGGGTCGAGGGCTTTGGCCATCTCGAGGGCGGCCCTGGATCTGGGGTCGGTGGGTTCGGGGTTTCGCGTGTTGGCGGCGATGGCGCCGGCGGTGTACATGTCTTCGACGGCCAGTCCTCCCCTGTGGCCGGCTTCGAGGAGGAGGGCGTCCTTTCCGTCGATCGCCTTGGAGACGCCGGTGAGGTTGAGGAGGGAGCCTATGAGTACCTCGTCGGCGACTTCGTCGGCGGCTCTGACGGCGGAGGTTCCGTTCGTGGTGACCATGTACACGGTTTGTCCTTCTATCCTCTCGGCGTTTCGGATTATTTCGGTGGGTGAGTTGCCGAAGTCCGCGAACGGTATCTTTTCCCCGTGGTGTTCGCCGACCGTGACGCCGTCCTTCACCTTCTTGAGGTCCTCGGGTTTCGAGAGTGGTATCACGGCTTCGGCCCCGAGCGCGAGCAGGGTGACCATGGTGGATGTCGCCCTTAGGGCGTCCACGACGACGGCTACCTCGTGGTGCCCGTCGGGTTCCATGGTTATCGTGACCTTGGTGCGCATGGGGGCCGCCCCGTATGGTGGCGGTGGCGTTCCCTTGGAGTTTGTTCAAGGAGGAGAGGGACGGGAAGTTGTTCGCTTACAGGGTCGGGTCGTTGGCCAGGGCTTTAGCGGTTTACCGAGTCGAGGAGGTGCTGTTGTTCGGGGACGGTGTCGGGTCCAGGAGGGACGCGGAGAGGCTGCGGATCCTGTTGGAGTACCAGGAGTGCCCGCAGTACTTGAGGAAGCTCGTGTTCGGTAGGTGCAGGGATCTGAGGTTCGCGGGGGTGATGCCGCCCCTGAGGACGCCTCATCATCCGAAGCACCCGCCGCGGGAGGGGGAGGTTCGGGAGGGGTTCGTGTTGAGGAGGGTGAGGGGTGGTGTTCTGGTGGAGATCGGTGGGGAGGAGCCCGCCTTCTGTCCTGAGGATCTTCCGAGGGGTGAGAGGGTGACCGTGAGGGTGGTGTCGGTGGATCCCTTGGAGGTGGTTCCGGCCGAGCCCGAGGGTTATTGGGGGTACACCGTGGATGTCGTGGATGGTTTGGAGGATGTTATTTCAAGGTTCGGAAACGATATCGTATTTACTTCTCGGTACGGTGAGGACGTGAGGGAGGTGAAGGATTGGCCCGATGTCGAGTGCGTGGTTTTCGGTTCCTCCGCGGTCGGTCTGTTGGATCTCGAACCGGATTTGAAGGAGAATTTTCTGGTCGTTAATTTCGTACCCGATCAGGGTGTCGAAGTGGTCCGGACGGAGGAGGCCGTCCACGCTACGTTGGCCGTTTTGAATTACTTGGGCTTGATTTAGTCGGTTGAAAGTGGGATACGCGCCTATGTATCGCCCTCAGCCGGCTCTCCCTCCTCATTACCTATCCGGTTCGGTCGGGGATTACCTCGTCATCGGAGAACTTCCTTACGCTTTAGGTTCGGGATAACTATTTAATTTAACTCGCGTACCGTTTGACGGGATAAGAACGTGCCGGAAAGGACGGCGTAGGGGTGAGCGATTTGGCCGAAATACCCGAAGATCTGGCAAGGGACGTTGAGGAGTTGAAGAAGAAGCTCAGGGACGGCGAGCTCACGAACCTGGGGGCGGCCCTGACGGTGGTCCTGCTGGCGAGCCTGAAGGACAAGTGGATCAACGTGGACGAGATCGTCAAGGTGCTGAGGGAGCTGGGGTACGACGTCAAGGTGAACAGCATCAGGAGCGCCCTTTACAAGGTGAGGAAGGAGGGGTTGCTGAAGGCCCAGAGGCTCGGGAGGAAGACGGCCTACAGGATCCCGGTGGACGACCCGGAGAAGCTCAGCGCGGTCATCCAGAGGATCACGGGCGAGGAGGTCCGCGAGGAGGTCGTCCGGGAGTTACTCGAGGAGATCAAGGAATGATCCTCTTCCCTCCCTCCCGGGATCGTTAAGGGATCGATAACGATAGTCGGAGGGCGGGGAAGAACGCTCAGGCCTCCCTCTCCCGCGTGGCCTCCAGGATGGCCTCCACGAACGGTCCCATACCGTGCTTCTCGATCGTGTGGGCCAATCTCTCCTTCTGCGGCTCCTCGGCGAGTTCCCTGTACTTCTCTATCACGGCCTTACAGATCCTCGGGATGTCCTCCTCGGAGAACATGATCTCGACCTTCCTGGCCTCCCTCGGGTCCCTACCGCCCTTACCGCCCAGGTAGACGAGGACGCCCTCTTCCTCGGCGTACCTGGCATCGTGCGGGCACACGTCGATGCACTTGCCGCACATGATGCACCTCTTGAAGTCCGTCTCGGAGGCGGTGACCTCGCCGCACGCGGTGACCATCCTTATCGCGTCGACCTTGCACACGTCGGCGCACTGACCGCAACCCGTGCACTCGTCCACGTCGACCGCGGGCTTCCTCACGCCCACGAAGCCCAGGTCGTTGTGCTGGGGTCTCACGCAGGCGTTCGGGCACCCTGCCAGCGATATCTTGAACTTGTACGGGGTGGGCTCCTCGCCGAGTTCCTCCTCGAGTACCTCGGCCCATTTCTCGGTCTCTAGGTTGCCGGAGGAGCAGTTGCCCGCGCCCGGGCACGCCAGTATGGTCCTGACGAGCGGGCCCTCGGAACCGGACCTCAGGCCGACTTCCTCGAGGGTTTCCACGACCTCCGGTACCTTGTGCGCGGGTATACCGTGGATCTCGAACTGCTGTCTGTCCGTGAACTTGATCCTGTACCCTTCCTCCATTATCCTGGCCACGACCCGTAGGGCTTCGGCGTCCTCGAGCCAGCCGGCGGGGCCGACCTTGACCCTGACCGCGTACGTGCCGTCGGCCCTGGCGACCATGCCCCCGTAATCGCCGATCCAGAATGCCGGCATGTCGGTCTCTTCGAGCCTCTCCTCCCACGTCTCCCTGGCCTTCCTGATCTTGAAGTCGATCAGCCTCTCGACCTCCGAGAAGTCGACGTCGCCCCTCTCCTCCAGGTAGCCCTCCTCGATGGCGCCCTTGACGAGTTCCTCGCCCCTGTCGCTCCTGATGATCAAGGTGGTGACGCCGTCCGGTGTCCCGACGGAGCCGGCGGAGACGTCGGCGAGTCTGGCTATGAAGTCGTGGCAGACTTCGCACCCGTCGGGCACCGCGTCGTGGAACTCCTTGACGTCCCAGGACTTCTCCTCGCCGTCCACTATCGCGACGAACTTACCCTTCTTGACGTCGAATTTCTCGACCTCCTCGATGTTCACGCCTTTCTCCTCGAGTAGCTCGCGGAGCTTCTCGTAGTCGAAGTTCTCGGTGCAGAACAGTCCGATCGTGGCGTATATCTCGGGGAGCTTGGCGGCGGTCGTCTCCTCCATGTTCCTTAGGAGGCGGGCTCCTTTGGCCGGTATCTCGTAGTTCTTGATCTTGGCGAGGCCGTTGATCTGGCACGGTAGGCCGATCACGAGGACTTTCTTGATACCCTTCTCGGCGGCCTCGGCGAGGGCCTCGACCAGGCCGACGCGGGAGTACTTGGAGCCGGCCATCTCGGTCACGTCTTCGGGGTCTTCGATTATGACCACGGAGGGTTTCCAGGCGGATCCGGCTGTTACGCCGACCACGGCGTCGACGAGTCCCTTTTCGAGGGCGTACTTGGCGAGGGCCATCACGGCGCCTCCGTCCTGGCCGGCCTCGCGTAGTTCCTTGTCGGAGGCCACGGCACCCAGGGTTTCGCGGTACCCGCCCGTCCTCGGGTCGTAGTCCCTCCCGGCCAGTCTCAGGCCGAGGTGGTACGCGCCGGTGCTGGTTCTGGGACACGCGTTGAAGCAGTTACCGGTGCCGGCCCTGTCGCACTCGTCGGTGATCTTGGGCTCGTCGCCCTCCATCTCGATTATGTCGCAGGGGCAGACCGCGGCGCACGTCCCGCAGCCGGCGCAGGTTCCGGTCTCGACCACGGTTTCGTGGAGTTTGTGCTCGATCTCGTTTTCAGGCATACCTAACAGTGCCCCCGTGTGCCCGCATCGGGCACATCCGATTACCCGGGGTCGCCTCACAAATATATGGGCTTTCATTTCAAACCCGACCGAGGTCCCCGGTTGGGGGGAGGGATGTGGACACCCCTCTGATAGTGATCAACAGGCGGGGAGTGTCGACGAAGGACGTGTTCAAGTGCGTCCTTGGGCTGCGCGACGCCGAGGTCGACACGTACTTCAAGTTGCTCGAGTTGGGCGAGGCGACCGTCCAGGAGGTCGCCGAGGAGCTGAAGCTGGACAGGACGACCGTGCAGAAGGCGTTGCGGAGTCTCATCTACATGGGTCTGGTCACGAGGAGGAAGGAAACGCGCCCCCGAGGTGGGTTCCACTACGTTTACGAGCCCGTCCCGTTCGAGGAGGCGAAGGAGATAGTGCTCAGGGCGTTGGACGAATGGTACGAGGCGGTCAAGGCTGCGCTGGAGGATGCTCGGAGCTTCGAGCCGGGGTGATCCCGGCGAGGGATGGGACCTACGTCGTTAGGGTCGCGGTACCGGCGGGATGGCTCGATTCGAACTCGCTCAGGGTTTTGGCCGAGGCGGCGGAGGCCTTCGGGGACGGTGAGGTGCACCTGACCGTGCGTCAGGGCGTGGAGATCCACGGGGTGCCGGGGGACAGGGTGGAAGAGGTCCTGGAGTTCCTCCGTGAGCACGGTCTGGAGCCGGGATCGACGGGGTCCAGGGTCCGTCAGATTACCGCGTGTCCGGGGGCCCGGAGTTGCATCCACGGGTTGAGGGATCCGAGGCCTCTGGCGGAGAGGTTGCACAGGGAGTTCCACGGCGTTTGGACGCCGGCGAAGGTGAAGATAGCGATCTCGGGGTGTCCGCGCGGGTGCCCGAGGCCCGAGGCCAACGATCTGGGTGTCGTGGCGGTCGGGGAGGGTTGGCGGGTCTTGGTGGGTGGCGAACCCTACGTGACGGTGGGGTCGTCGGACGAGGTGGTGGAGGTCGTGGACGAGGTGTTGGAGGCTTACTCTAGGGCGGCCTCTCCGGGCGTCAGGCTGCGTTCCCTGGTAGGGAGGATCGGCCTTTCCTTCTTGGAGGCGCGGGAGGATGGAGTTGGAGCCGAGGACGGTGGTGCTGAGGCTGGGACACAGGAGGGAGAGGGATAAGCGCGTCACCACGCACGTCTGCCTCACGGCGAGGGCGTTCGGGGCGGAAGGTGTAGTTCTCGAGGGTGAGCGCGACGACTCGGTCGTCGAGTCGGTGATGGACGTGGTGAGGAGGTGGGGAGGACCCTTCTGGGTCAGGTGGACGGACTCGTGGCGTCGTGAGGTGAGGGAGTGGAAGGAGGCGGGAGGCAAGGTCGTTCACTTGACCATGTACGGGGTTCACGTGGATGACGTGATCGAAGGGTTGAGGGACGAGGAGGCGTTGATGGTCGTGGTGGGGGCCGGAAAGGTACCGGCCGAGGTGTTCGAGGTGGCCGATTACAACGTCGCGATAGGGCATCAACCGCACTCGGAGGTGGCGGCCCTGGCGGTGTTCCTCGATAGGCTTTACATGGGGGAGGAGCTGAGACGTGAGTTCGAGGACGCGGAGTTGAGGGTGATCCCGTCGGAGAAGGGGAAGAAGGTGGAGAGGGTATGTCGAAGAGGGTAGTCGTGATCTCGGACGTTCACTCGAACCTCGAGGCCCTCGAAAGGGTCCTGGAGGACGTCGAGGAGGAGTCCCCGGATCTGGTGATATGTTGCGGTGACGTCGTGGGCTACGGGCCTCGACCTTCCGAGTGTTTGGAACTGGTCAGGGACGTGGCGGACGTGGTGGTCAAGGGGAATCACGATCACGCGACGGTCACGGGAGACATCTCGATGTTCAACGTGGCCGCCGGGATAGCGGTCGAGTGGACGCGGCGGAGGTTGAGCGACGAGGAGATCGAGTACCTGGCCTCGCTCCCGGAGACCGAGACCGTCGAGGTGGACGGGGTGAGGGTGTTCGTGGTGCACGGTAGCCCCAGGGACCCGATCTGGGAGTACGTGTTCCCGGAGACGCCCAGGGGTGTTCTCAAGGAGATGGTGGAGGTGGCCGGAAAGCCGGACGTTCTGCTGATGGGTCACACGCACGTGCCCATGCGCGAGGAGGTCGACGGGACGTTGGTGGCGAACCCGGGTAGCGTGGGTCAGCCGAGGGATGGGGACCCTAGGGCCGCTTACGCGGTCCTCGAGGTCGAGGACGGTGAGGTGAGGGGATGGGAGGTCAGAAGGGTCGCTTACAACGTGGATCGCACGGCGAGGGAGATAATGGAGGTGGGTCTACCCGAGGAGCTCGGGGCCAGGTTGTACAGGGGCGTTTAGGGGATCCTTTCCAGGAGTTCGAGCCCGTAGGATATCGCCTCGATGTTCGCCTCGGCCACGGATCTCCTCGGCCAGAACCTCTCGTCTTCGCACCTCTTCAACTGTTCCTCGAGGATTTTCCTCACGGTCTCGACCTCCACGATCCCACGGGCGGTGAGGGTGTAGACGCATTCGACCGCGGGTTTCGTGAAGACCAGCCCGTACCCGCGTTTCGAGAGTTTCCTCAGGACGTCGGTCACGGCATCAGGGGGTACCTCCAGGTAGGGTCTGCAGGGTTTCTCCCCGTCGTCGAGGTAAACCGGCTCCCCGCCCAGGACCTCCCCGCAGACTATGTGGGCGCCTAGACCTCGGGTCACGATGGTAGGTCCGTCGCGGCCTAGTCCAGCCATCGGGCCGAAGAATCGGACGGCCAGCCACCTGGGGCCCAGCGCCTCCCACAGTCTCGGGTGTACCCTCCTGTAGACCACGTCGTCGACGGTGTCTTTGTCCACCTCGATCGATCCGGGGTACATGCGGGACAGCGGGGAAAGGTTCGAGTCGGCCAGGACCCTGAAGCCCTTGACGGCGTACTCCGCGGCGAGGGATGCCTCGACGGCGTCCACGCTCTCGTCCCTGTAGGCCACGATGTCCAGGATCTCCCCCGTCTCGACGTCGGCCGCGAACGCCGTGACCAGGGGGTAGCGTAGGTAGGGACCCACGGAGTCGACGACGACGGCCTCGACGTCGTCCTTATCGAGCCTAGCCCTCGCCACGGTTTTCCCCTCGAGGGCCACGGCCTCGACGGCCCTGGTAGGGTCCTTCCCCGTGGTCGATCACCCCCGGTCGCGCGGGTCGGGTAATCGGGATAAATCGGGACTTTCCGGCCGTCGGGGGTCGGACGCGTGGGGTCGTTGTTGACGGCGGTCTACCAGTCGGCCGTGGTGTTGGCGTTCTCGCCTTTGATCCACGGGATACTGGAGAAGGCCAAGGCGAGGGTGGAGTCCAGGAGGGGGATCAGTCCACTCCAGCCTTACTACGATTTGATCAAGTGGTTCCGTAAGGAGAACGTGGTGCCCGAGGGCGCTCGGCTCAGGTACCTGACGCTCCCCGTGTTCGCGTTCACGATCTACTCGATGATCCCCATGGTCGTACCGGTGGTGGTGGCGGTCCCATCCGCCGTCGCGCCCACGGTTGATTTCCTCGGCGGCGCCTTCCTGTTCGGTCTCGCGTCGTACCTCTCCATCGTCACGGTGGAGAGGGTGGGAACGTACTACACGGGTATCGGCGCGACCCGTTCGGTCACGTTCGCGGCCTTCGCGGAGCCCGTCCTTATCACGGTGTTCTTCGCGGTCGCTTTGATCTCGATGTCGAACAACCCGTTCCTGACGAACCACGTGTTGAGGAAGAGCCCCTATTGGCTGGTGTCCCCCACCCACGTGCTGGTCACGGCGGGTTTCTTCATGCTCTTGTTGTTCGAGACCGGGAAGCTCCCCACGGAGAGCCACGGTCTCTCCGAGTTCGGCATGATCGAGCAGGGGAAGGGGTTGGAGTACTCGGGCCCGGTGTTGGCCGTGGCCACGTGGGGTTCGTGGGTGAAGAGCGCGACCTTGATGTCCGTGTTCCTGAACGTGTTCGCCGTTCCGTGGGGTTGTCCCACGTCCGATGACGTGGTCTCGTTGCTCGAGGGGACGGTCGTCTGGTTCGGTAAGATCCTCGCGCTGATAGGTGCGTTCCTGGTCGTTGAGGAGGCGTTGGCGAAGGTGAGGCTGTTCAAGATCATCGATTACCTGTCGGTGAGCTTCCTACTGACGGTGCTCGGTGTGATCGCGTACCTGGTGACGGGTGGCTCGTGGTGAGGGGGTGACGGCGGTGACCGTTCAGGAGATCGCGTCCTTGTTCGGTGTCGTGGCCGTGATATCGTCGTTCATGGTGTTGGCGGAGGATTACATCAGGAGGGCCGTGGTCTGGTCGGCGGTGGAGTCGTTCTTCCTGGCCGGGTTCATGGGCGTGTACGCGTGGGCTTCTAGGTCCTTGGAGACGGCCGCTTTGGCGGCGTTGACCCTCGTCGTGAGGGGTGTGATCGTCCCCGAGATACTGGTGAAGGACATCAAGAGGGAGCGTGTTTGGGAGCACAGGGAGTTGACGGCCACGTCCAGGAGGGCGGTCGTCTGGGGTTTGGTGGTATCGCTGGTGGCGGTCGTGGCGATGAGGCCGTTGGAGGTGAAGGTGGGTAGGGTCCTGTCCCTTCCCGTGATCATGCTCACGGTCTCGATGCTCACGATCATCCTGAGGGAGAACGCGATAGCCCAGCTGGTCGGTTACGTGGGCGTCGAGAACTCGGTCCTGTACGCGGGCGTCTCGTTGGGCGTTAAGACGCCGTTGCTGCTCGAGGTCGGGGCCCTCATGGACGTCATAGGGGCCGTGCTGCTCGGCGTCATCCTGAGCGCGGAGAAGAGGTACGGGCCGTTGGAGGTCGAGGAGCTGGTGGGGTGAGAGCGTGGATCCGACGGTCCTGTTCACGGCGGAGATCGCCGTCATGGGTGCGGCGTCGGTGGTCCCCCTGTTTCTACCCTGGGAGGCGAGGTGGCCTTTCACGACGATAGCCGCTTGGACGGCCTTCGGGCTCGCCCTCCCCCTGGCCGTCATGCAACCGGAGGCGGGCCTGGCCCATGGTGTCCTGTGTTTGGACCCGCTGTCCGACGTGATGGTGGGGGTCACCGCCGCGCTCTACGCGGTCTCGGCCACGGCGTCCAGGTACTCTCTGCCCATGATGAAGCGGTTCTTCCTGCCCGACAGGCTGTACTGGGGTCTGCTGTCGGCTTTCGCCCTTACGATCACGTTGGCGGCGACGTCGGTGGACGTTGGTTACGCTTGGATGTGGCTCGAGGCTTCGACGATAGTGAGCGCGGCCCTCATACTGGTGGAGGGCGAGAAGGCGTGCATCGAGGGGGCTTGGAGGTACCTCATCGTGGCGTCCACGGGGTTGTCGATAGGGTTGCTCTCGGTCGTGGTGGCCATCAAGGCGGCGGGGACGTCCGATCTTCTGTCGTTGGCTTTCAAGGACCCGACCGTCGCGAGCGCCGTGGCGGGTCTGGCGCTGGTCGGCTTCGGTACCAAGGTGGGACTGTTCCCGATGCACGCGTGGTTACCCGACGCCCACGGTACCGCTCCGGCCCCAGTGAGCGCTATGTTGTCCGGGGCCTTGTTGCCCGCGGCTCTCGTGGTGTACGTGAGGGTCATGTCGGCTTGCGTGTCGTCCGGGGCCCATTCCGTCGTCCCCGTGACGGTGACCGTGGGCGCGTTGACGACGCTCGTGGCGGCCCTCCTCATGACCGTGCAGAGGAACATCAAGAGGACGTTCGCCTACTCGAGTATGGACGTGATGGGTGTGGCGACGGCTGGGTTCGGGGCCTCGGTCTACGACCCGGGCCTGGTGGGTCCCTTGATGGCTCTGATCGCCGTTCACGCGCTCGGCAAGGCCGGTCTGTTCTACACGGCTGGCGTGTTGCACAGGTACCACGGAATCAAGCGTCTGGACGACGTGAGGGGGCTAGGGAGGTCCGCTCCGGGCCTCGCTCTGGGGGCGGTGTTGGGAGCGCTGGCGGTGACCGGGGCACCGCCCTTCGCCACGTTCCCGGCCGAGGTCAGGACGCTCACGGATCTGGCGACTCACGAACCCGCTCAGGCCGTCCTGCTCGGTGTCGGGATGACGGTCGCGTTCTTCGCGCTCAACTTCAAGGTCGTCCGGATGGTGGTGGGTGATGGTGGTCCCGAGGCCCCGAGGGGTGCGCAGGCGCTCGTGGGTACGGTGGGATCGGCCGCGTTGGGCCTGAGCCTCTACCTGCTGACGACGTGGAAGCCGATACCGTGAGCGCGGGGAGTGCGGTAGGGTGAACGTGGTCGCCTACGGTTCGGTCGAGGACGTCCCGGAGGTGGATCCCAAGGACGTGCCCAGGGACGAGGTGCTCGCGGCGGTGTTCGATCTGAAGGGCACCCACCTCTACGTCTGGTTGGATCACGACGTGGACGAGGTGAAGGTCACGAGGTTCCCGGACGTACCGCGCGATCTGAGGGAGGAAAGGCCCGGGTTGGCCTGGATAACGGGGTCCGTGGAACCCCCGGAGCGGGAGGGTAGGGCGGTGGTGTTGAGGTACGGACCGGCGGCCTCGGGACTCTGGGAGGCGGGTGCGTTCTTTATCCTCACGTACGGGGAGAAGATGCTGCGGTTGGCCCCGGATCTGGGGTACAAGTTCAGGGACGTGGAGGGTAGGGTGAAGGGCGAGTCGCCCGACGTCGCCGCGGTGTTGGTGGAGAGGAGGTGCGGTAACTTCGCGGTCCACGCGGCCGTGTTGTTCTCGAGGTTGGTGGAGAGGTTGGCCGGCGTGTCGCCGCCGGGGGAGGTCGTGGCCGCGCGGAGGATGGCGATGGAGCTCGAGAGGTTGAGGGAGCACCTCTGGGTCGTTCACAGGCTCGCGGAGGCGGCGTCTCAGAGGGTGGCCGTGCAGACGTTCGCCTCGTTGACCGAGGACGTGCTGAGGGTGATGGGCGGGGCCCTCGGTCACAGGTACGGGTTCGGTTTCACGGGACCCGGGAGGGTGAGGGAGCCCGATCCGGATCCCGTGGACGTCGTGGGTGAGGTCTTGGAGGAGCTCGAGGATCTGGAGGATCTCGTGGAGGCGTCGAAGATCTGGATGGACAGGTTGCACACGACCTGTGAGTTGGGGCCCGAGGACGTTCACAGGTACGACATAGAGGGGGTCCCGGCGAGGGCCGCGGGTGTGGCTAGGGACGTCAGGACGATGGATCCTTACTACCCCGGCTACGAGCCCGTGTTGAGGACGGAGGGTGACACCGTGGCGAGGATGTGGGTTAGGTACGAGGAGGCGAAAGCGTCGGCGCTCTCGGTGTTGAGGGACGTGAGGAGGGCGGAGGGCTGGTCGGAGGACGTGGACGGTGCCGAGGGTCTCGCCGTGGGTGTCGTGGAGGCCCCGCCGGGACCGATGGTGGCGGCGGTGGTGATGAAGGGCGGGAAGGTCAAGGCGCTGAGGTTCAGGGGTCCGTCGCACCACCTGATGCACGCGTTCTGCGCGGGGGCCGAGAGGGAGATCTTCACCGACTTCCCGTTCGGTTACGCGGGCTTCGGGATCTACTTCTCGGACGCCGACGGTTGAGGGGGATCCCACGTGCCGCTCAGGTGGATATTGAAGGGCCTCAAGAGGGGCGTTCTGACACACGATTACCCGAAGAAGGGCCGGCCGCCCGAGGGCGTCGCCCCCGAGGTCGTACCGGAGGAGCCGGTGGAGTGCCCGTTCGGGGCGTCGACCGAGGAGGGTGTGGACCCTTCCGCGTGCCTGAACTGCGGTTTGTGCGGGGACGTCGAGAGGAGGTCCACCCTCGGCGACGTCGACGTGAGGGGTGAGTTGGGAGGATCGCTGAGGAGGTCGCTTCACGTGTTCTTCCTGGACGTGGGTAGCTGCACGGCCTGCAACACCGAGGTGGCGCTCGTGAAGTGCCCGTACTACGACTCCGATAGGCTCGGGATCTTCTTCACGCCGACCCCGAAGCACGCGGACGTCCTGCTGGTGGTGGGGGCGGTTACCGAGGGCATGAGGCCGGTGCTCGAGGAGGCGTACGAGGCGATGCCGGAACCGAAAGCCGTGGTGGCCGTCGGTACGTGCGCGTGTTCCGGGGGACCGTTCGGTGACCCGGTGTCCTCGGTGGTAGACGTGGACGCGGAGGCGCACGGGTGTCCGCCGCACCCGCTGACGGTGTTGGAGGCGTTGATGGGGGTGGCCGGGCGTTGATGGATGTCCTGTGGGAGCTCACGGCCCTGGGTGTCCTGACGGCGGTTGGGGTCGTGTTCCCGGTCCCTTCCCTCTACGCCACCGCGGTGGTCTCGGCGTTGATGCCTTTCGTCCGGGTGTCGGGGGATGTTTACCCGTTCGTGGTGACGCTCGCTGTGGTGTGGACGATCATCGCGCTGGTCGCCGCCTCCTCGAGGGAGGGGAGGAGTAGGATCGTCGCCGCCTCCGTGCCCGCCACGGCGGCCGGAGGTTTGACCGTACTGACGTCCGGGGACCTGCTTTCGTTCCTCGTCGGGTGGGAGGTCATGACGTTGGCGTCTTTCGGCGCGTTGGCCCGCGGGGGTTCCAGGAGGGCGTTCGCGTACCTGTTCCTCGGGGAGGTGGCGTTCCTGCTGGCGGCGGTGGGCCTGTTGTACAAGTGGACGGTCACGGGGACCGTGGATCCTTGGACCGGTTGGGGCGCCGTCCCGTGGGCGGCCCTGGTCTTGGGTTTGGCGGCCGTGATCAAGATGGAGGTGTTCCCATTCCATGTGATGGCTCCGAGGGCGTACGAGGAGGGGGGTGGGATAGCGGCGGCCCTCGTAAGCGGTACCGTGACGGCGGTCGGGGCGTACGTGCTGCTCAGGGTGGCGACGTCGGTGCACGGAGGCGAGTGGGCCGGTCTGGCGGCGGTGATCGTGGGCACCGTGTCAGCGTTCTTCGGTTCCCTCTTCGCGTCGGGGTCCCACGGCGTCAGGGAACTCCTGGGTTACACGACGGTGGCCCACAACGGTACCGTGCTGGCCCTGGTGGGAACTGCGCTGGCCGCGGCCGCGCTGGGGGATAAGGTTCTGGGGGCGTTCGCGCTCACGGTCGCGTGCTACTACGTGATGGCCCACGCTTTGGCGAAGGGACCTGTGTTGGCGTTGACGGCCGGGGGATCGACGGACTTCGACGCGGACGATCCGGAACCGTTGGGTCCCGTGGCGAGGAAGGCCGCCCAGCTCTGTCTCGCGTCGCTGGCCGCGGTACCCCCGTTACCGGGGTTCCTGGCGGAGTGGGGCGCGTTGGAGTCGATGTTCCAGTCCCTGAGGTTTCCGCACGCGGCCGCGAAGGTGATCGTCGTGGCTGCGGGGACCTTGCAGGCGTTGGCGGCGGGCCTGGGGGTCGTGGCCCTCACCAAGGCCGCGGTTCACTGGTTCCAGAGGTCCCCCGGGCGTCGTCCGGACGCCAGAGACCTGGCGGGCGCGATGGTGTTGGTGGGTTTGCCCGCGATATCCGTCGGTGCCCCGTGGGTGATGGAGCGCTTCGAGCTACCGAAGGCGTTCGGTGTGGGGCCCTCGCGGTTCCTCGGGGGGCTGCTCGCGGTCCCGAAAGGCTGGCTCGTGAAGTCGGGGCACGGGTTCGGCGCGGTGTCCCCCACGTTCCTGGCGCTCATGATGGCGGTGATCTCGGGTCCCGTGACCTTCGCGTTCTTCCTTAGGGTGGCCCGTAAGACGAGGGAGACCAAGCCGTGGTCAGGTGGGTTGAGCGATCCCGAGTACCCGGCGGCCGCTCATTCCGCGATACTGCTCCTGACGCAGGGCTGGGCGTACGGTACGGACGAGCGGGATCTCTCCTGGAGGGATCCGGTGGAGAGGCTGGTGATGGCCTCGGTGAAGCGGACGAGGCGGTTGCTCGAGGGGTTCTCCAGGGGCCTCATGCCGGGTAAGGATACGGTGTACGTTCTTTACATTTTGATAGCATTGCTGGCGGTTATGGTGGCGATCGGGGCGTGAACCCGGTTGCGCCCCCCCCCAGCAGAAACCTACAAACGTGCGTGATACGAGGGCGGACCGACAACGGGATGGGGGAATCGAGGTCTTGGACCTGAAGGAGGTTGTGGATCACGACGGTGTGATGTGTGCGTTCGTGGCCACCAGGGACGGTTTCGTGGTGGAGGCCGAGGCCGATACCGGTGTTGATCCCGAGGAGCCTGCGGCGATCGCTTCGACGATCCTGTTGAGGACGAAGGGTGTCATGGATCGCTTGATCCCCGAGCACC
>JAADCQ010000089.1 GCA_013154335.1 Methanopyri archaeon | reverse complement strand
TCCGTTATCTCGCCCTCGATGGCGCTGGCCGCGGCGGTGGCGGGGCTGGCCAGGTAGACCTCGGACTCGCGATGCCCCATCCTGCCCGGGAAGTTCCTGTTCGACGTCGCCACGCACCTCTCGCCCTTGGCCAGGACCCCCATGTGTCCGCCGAGACACGGGCCACACGTGGGCGGACATATCAGGGCGCCCGCGTCGTGTAGGGTCTCGAGGATCCCGCTTCTCAGCGCACGGGAGTAGACCTCCCTGGACGCGGGGATCACTATCAGCCTGACGTCGTCGTGCACCCTTTCACCGTCCAAGATCCTGGCGGCTACCTCGAGGTCCTCGTAGCGGCCGTTCGTGCACGATCCTATGAACACCTGGTCGATCGCCGTCCCTTCGACCTCGGACACGGGGGCCACGTTGTCCGGCGAGTACGGTTTGGCCACCTGCGGTTCCAGGTCGCTCACGTCCAGTTCCAACTCGGCCTCGTACCTGGCGTCGGGGTCGGGCTCGACGGGTCTCCCAGTGGTGCCGGCCCTTTCGGAGACGTACTCCAGGGTCTTCTCGTCCGGCGGCACCAGACCGGTCTTGGCCCCCATCTCTATGGCCATGTTGCACATGCACATCCTGTCCGACACGGAGGCCCTCTCCACGTAGTCGCCGTGGAACTCGATGGCCATGTAGTTGGCACCGTCCGCGCCTATCTCGCCCGTGATCTTCAGTATGACGTCCTTGGATAGGACGCCCTCGGGCGGCTCACCCGTCACCGTGACCTTGTAGGTCTCCGGGACCCTGAACCAGAGCTTACCCGTGGCGAAGACGGCCGCCATGTCCGTGGAGCCTATCCCGGTGGCGAACGCCCCGAGCGCCCCGTGGGTGCAGGTGTGCGAGTCGGCCCCCACGATGACGTCTCCCGGCCTCACGTGACCCTTCTCCGGGAGCACCTGGTGACAGACGCCCTCTCGAACGTCGTAGAAGTGCTCGATGCCCTGCTCCTTCACGAACTCCCTCATCATCCGGTGGTTTTCCGCGGATTCTATCGAGTCCGCGGGGACCTGGTGGTCGAACAGCACCACTATCCTGCTCGGGTCCCAGACCTTCTCCACGCCCATCTCGCGGAGCGCCTCGACGGTGAGGGGTCCTGTGATGTCGTGGACCATGGCGACGTCTATCTCGGCGACGACCACGTCCCCGGCCTCCGCGTCTTCACCGGAGGCGCGGGAGAGGATCTTCTCCGCCATCGTCTTGCCAGGCACCCACGTATCCCCCGCTGAGGCTGTGGGTGATGGGGCGCGCCGGGGAGGGACCGTTTAACCCTTCCTACGGCGCCGGATGGGCGGGACGAAGGGGATCAAGGGGGATCCGGAGGACGAGGAGGACGTGCCTATCTTGGACTCTATCTCGTCGAGCTTCTGCTCCACGTCCTGGATGTCGGACTTGGTGGCCATGTTCTCCTCGATCGTCTGCACGTTCTGGGAGACCTGGTTGAGCGTGTTCTGGACGTTTTCGACCTCCTGGGAGACCTGGGAGACTTGATTCTCCAGGTTCTGCACGCCCTCCAGCACGCCTTGGAGCGCCGCCTCCGAGATGTCCACGGGGACCCTCGCGGAGTAGGCCAGCTGGGGTATCGTGACCGACAGCGTGAGGTCGAGGGATCCGGAATCGACCGTCAGCACGCCGTCCTGGAAGGAGACTATCTTGGCCGTGCCGGTTGAGTCCTGTACGGATAGGTCGTCCTCGGTCAGCTGGATGGCGTTGCCGAACTGGTCGTAGGCCGTGACGCGTAGCTGGATCTCGTAACCCTGGTCGGTCTTGGTGACCTGGATCGGTACGACCACCATGGTGACCTGCCTGTTGATCACGTTCACCTTGACCGGGTACGTGGTGTAGTCTTGGGCCACGGACAGGATCGCGTGCGTCAACGGGTCCCTGGCGACGGCCGCCAGGCATAGGGTCACGGTTATACCGTCGATGTCGGACGTGACGGCGCCCGCCGTCAGCGTCACCTGCACGGTCTGCTGGGTGGAGGGCTGAGGCTGAAGGGTGGTGGGTGACCACTGGACCTGGAGCGGGGAGGATGAGACGTTCGCGGGTAGGGTCGTGGCGACTCCGACCTCTATCTCGGTGTAGTAGTGTGGGATCACGTCCGGGGACTGCGTCTGAGCGGTCACGGTGAAGGTGAGCGTGGTCGATTCCGCCTCGGGGAGGTTCACCACGCCGTTCTGGAGCAACTGGCCCTGGACCGAGGAGACGACGGGTTGGAGGACCGGCGCGACGTAGGCTATGGAGTTGAAGCTACTGGAGACGATCAGGTCTCCGGACGCAAGGTCCACGGGTACGGAGGACGTGATCGTCTGTACGGTGTTCACCCCTTGGGGACTCACCTCGAACACGGCTAGTGTCGAGGAGTCATCGTACGCCAGGACGTAGTACACGGTGCCGTTGTCCGTGTTGACCTCGTCCAGGATCGACACGCGGACGGTGGTGGACGTCGACCCGGTGGGTAGGGGTAGCGTGAACGGGCCCCCGACTATCAACTGCGGGCCGGAGGACCCTATCACCACCTCGCCCAGGTAGAATTGGACCTCGCCCGTGGGTGCGTTCTGGCACTGGTACACGAAGACGGGTCCCTCGACGTCGGTGATCGTGCCGGCGGTTCCCCCGACCGCTTGGGAGAGCTGCTGGTCCAGGGACGTGGCGGAGGACGATCCCGGTGTCCAGACGTAGAGGTCGGTCTTCCAGTCCGTGGTGTCCTCGAAGGCCACGATGACGTCGTCGCCCACGGTGGAGATGAGCGGTTCGGCCGAGGACGAAGGTGGTTGCAGCGTGCAGACCTCGCTCGCGGTCACGGTCGTGGACGTGGAAGGTGTGACCGACCACAGTTCGGCCGCGGGGTTACCGTTCGAGTCGGTCCCGACCACCGCCAGGTAGACCGTGTAGCCCCCGCTCTGGGAGGGGACGAGGACGGGTCTGGAGACCGCGCTTATCGTCGAGACGGTGGTCCCCGACGGCGGTTGCACCTGGGAGGTCACGATGGACGGTACCGTGGCCGAATACACGGCGCCGGGTTGGACGGTCACGTCGGTGGGTTCGTACAGGTACAGGGTTCCGCTGCTGCTGTCGAAGTAGGCGCCGGCGAAGGGTATCTTCAGCGACGTGAGGTTCCCGCTGGCGTCGTAGGAGGCCTGCGCCAGTCCCCACACCGGGGCCAGCTTCGGGATGTTGGTGAGGGTCACGGGGTTGCCGTTTGAGTCCTTCACGGGTACGAGCACTATCCTGCCTGGGACGGTGAAGCCCGACGTCGCGCTCACTGAGGCGGGGTACGGGACCGCCACGGTCAGGTAGTTGTTGCCGTCGGAGCCCTTGAAGACGGCCACGCCCGCACCGTACTCGCAGGACAGTTCGGACACTGTCCCGGTCACCTGTTGCGAGTTCACGTAGATGCCGGTGGTGGTGTTTTCGGTCACGACCCAGGCTTGGACGGCGATGGGGAGGGATAGGAGGGCGATCGCGAGGGCCGTCGCCTGTGATTTATACGATCGCATGGAGTTGGGGTTCCCCCATCGGGGTGTATACGTCATGAAACTCGAGGACGCGTTGAACCTCGAGGAGGGGGAGCGCGCGGACGTCGAGGCCGTCGTGCTCCGCGTCTCCTCCCCCTACGAGACCAAGGCCGGGAGGATCGTCGAGGTGGTCCTGGGGGGTGAGAGGCGCAACGCCATCTTAGTCGGTTCCGGGGACGTCGTGAAGGACCTGGAGAGCCTCTCCGTGGGTGACGAGGTGGTCCTCGTCGATGTTCTAGTCGGTGAATTTAGAGGTACTCCCAGGTTCATATTCGACGAGGAGTCGGAACTACACGTCAAGGGTTCCATCGATAGGACCGAGGTCGAGGAGAAGTTGAAGAGGAGCGTTGAGGATCTGGAGCACGGCGATTACGCGAGGATCGAGGGTGTTCTGAGGAGGGATCCCTACGATACCGGGGGTAAGGTCGTCGTCGACGTGTACGACGGCACCGGGACGGCCCGGGTCAGGGCTTGGGGCGACGCCGCGGACGTTCTGGCCGGGATGGAGTTCGGTGACCCGGTGAGGGTTGAGGGTGTGGTCACGGTCCGTGGGGATAGGGTTTCCGTGTCGGTGCTGAGGAGCCTCGGGGACGTGGAGCCGTTGGACGGGCCGGAGGAGTTGGACCTATCGCGTTGGAGGTGGCCTTCGGTGGACGATCTCTCGGTCGGTGACGTCGGGGAGATCCTGGGCACGGTCGTGGCCGTGCCGGCCAGGAGGCATTACTACGAAGCTTGTCCCAGGTGCGGCAGGTCCGTGAGGGACGGCGCATGTCCCGAGCACGGGCCGGTGGAGTCCCCGGAGAAGCGGCCCTTCCTCCCGTTGGTGGTGGACGACGGTACGGGGACCGTGAGGGTGGCCTTGTTCGGTTACAGGGCCGTGGAGGCGGCGGGTTGCGACGATGAGCAAGAATATCTAAACCTGGACGTTTCCGATCTCGAAGAGAGGTTGGTGGGACGACCCGTGGTGGCCGAGGTCGAGGTTAGGGACGTGGGTGACGTCGAAGACCTCGAAGCCGTGGGTAGGCGTGCCAGGGTTCTGTCCGATCGTGACGCCGTGAAGGAGGCTCACCTCAGGGGGCTGTTGCTCCTTGAGCGGGAGGAAGGCCGCTGAGGACCTACCCCTGGAGGATGTGAACCTGCCGGAGGACGTCGTGGAGAAGCTCAAGGACGAGGGCGTCGAGACGGCGCTGGAGTTCGCGTACGCGGACCCCGCTCGGGTCGCCGAGGTGACGGGAAGGGACGAGGAAGAGGTCAGACGTATGCAGGAGGACGTCAGGAGGGAGGTTTCCGTCAAGATAAAGACGCTGGAGGAGTGGGCCGAGAAGAAGGAGCGCAGGATCACCACGTGCTCCAAGGCCCTGGACGAGCTCTTGGGTGGTGGGGTTCCCACGGGTGAGTTGACGGAGTTCGCGGGCCCCTTCGGTAGCGGTAAGTCTCAACTCGCCTTCCAACTCTCCGTGAACGTGCAACTGCCCGAGG
>JAADCQ010000054.1 GCA_013154335.1 Methanopyri archaeon | reverse complement strand
ATGTACCTGGCCGGCCCGTCTAGTGGTGGTTTTTTGATCACTATTCCTATCCTTTTACCAATCGATCCGAGTACGTCCTGTATCAAGCCCATCGGGCAGATCCAGCCGCATATGGCGCCACCGGCCAGCAGCGCCGGTACGACGTAGGCCGTCGTCAGCGTCCTTATGAAGAACAGGTACGGGGTCGTGGCCAGGACGACCCCGACCGCGCCCAAGAACACCGTGCCGGTGTCTATTATCCAGGCGCATCCTCCGGCGAGTCCCGGGATCACCACCGGGACCTTGCTCATGATGTGCTCACCGTAGGCCAGCCCGCCGGCGGCCGTGAGCAGCGACGCGACCTGAACGGCCCTACGGGTGGACCGCCTGACCAACCCCGGTCACCCCCAGGGCGCCCGCCTCGTAGCCACCGTACCTGAGGGACGAGGGTAGCGTGGTCGCGCCCCCGTGTCTGTAGTGCTTGCCGTACCCGGCGCCCGCTTTGCCGGTGATACCTTGGACCATCGGGGGCACCACCAGGAGGTACCCTACCAGTATCAAGAAGAGGATGAGGCGGAGGCGGGGGTTCAGGGCGTGGTCACCCCCTCCTGACGGTAGGTATCAGGGCCAGCGCGGCGAGTGCCATCACGGGTACGAGTGGGTTGATCGGTGTTTCGCCCGTGCTAGTCGTGGTCGCGGTGGATACGGTTCCGGTCGTGGAGGTGGTCGTCGTGCTCGTGGTGCTGGACGTCGTGGTCGTCGATGACGTTGTGCTCGCTATGGGCTGAAGCTGGGCCGGGACGAGGTGGTCGCATAGCCCGTCACCGTTGGCGTCCACGAAGTCGGGACAGTGTTGACCGGGCGCGGTCTCGGGTGTGAAGGTGTACCCGTGGAGGCTGCACCTGAACTCCGTCACCTCTTCGAGGTAATCGCACAGCCCGTCACCGTTCTCATCCTTGAAGTAGGGGCAGTGTGGTCCGGGTGCGGTTTGATCGTTGAAGTAGTAATGGGTGTTGATGTAGTAATACTTGCCGTTGGGGTTGGTGCACACGTAGAACGTGGCGGACGCGGGCGCCAGGACCGGGACCAGGGCGGTCAGGAGTATCAGGGCATGTTTCATCCCTGGTCTTCCCCCTTTCGAACGTTCGTGGTGTTTCCAACGGGTGATCCGGCCCCAACATTTTATAACGGGCTCGGATTCGGGAGCGACAGCGCGTGTACGCGCTGAGGCGATACCCGATGACCCGATGATCGGGGGTGTGTTACGGATGTCCGACAAGCCATTCTACGTGAAGTTCGACGTCCCCGAGGAGCTGGCCGAGAAGGCATACGAGGCGATCGAGATCGCCAGGGACACGGGTAGGATCAGGAAGGGTACCAACGAGACCACCAAGGCCGTGGAGAGGGAGGAAGCCGTTCTGGTGCTGATCGCGGAGGACGTGGACCCGCCGGAGGTCGTCGCCCACCTACCGGAGCTGTGCGAGGAGAAGGGGATCCCGTACGTCTACGTGCCCAGCAAGGACGAGCTGGGTGCCGCGGCGGGTATCGACGTGGCCGCGGCGAGCGCGTGCATCATCGACCCGGGCGAGGCCAAGGAGCTGGTGGACGAGATCATCGAGAAGGTGGAGGAGCTGAAGGGCTGATTCTTCCCCTCCCCACCCGTATCGTTAATTAAGCCGTAACGATTCCGGGACGGGGGTCGGGTGGGCGGAATCCCGCTCATCCCACCCGGGTCGCACCCGTGGCCGTATCCTCACCCCCCGAGCTACCCCATTCTCTTCAACCTCTTTATCTCCTCCTCCAACTCCTCGATCAACTCGTCGAGCGCTTTCTCCACGCTCTCGACCTCCCTCTCGGGTTCTTTCTCCCCTCGAGGGACCTCGGGCTTCGGTCCAGAAAGGGCCTCGGCCACGTGGGCGGGCGCGTTGAGTTCGAAATCGTACGCCGTATCCACTTCCAGCACCTCGCCCTCCTCGACGTCGTACATCCTGTCGACGTGGAACACCAGCTTCCCGTCGGAACCCAGGGTGACCGGTACCCTGTACCTGGGCAGGTACTCGGGCACGCCTTTCCTCAGGACGGCGGTGTTCACAACGCCACCCGCGCTCTCGTGGGTCTGAAACTCCACCTCCACGTCCGCCACCTCCTCCACCACGGGGGTGGGCCTCTCCACGAACCCGACGACGGTGGGGACGGCCTCGTTGAACGAGGTGTTCTTCAGCGCCAGGGCCGCGGCCTCGAGTTCCTCCCTCTCGAACAGTGGTTCCAGTAATTCCACGACGAAGACCTCGGCGTCGTGCTGGGTGGGCACCCTACCTAGGCTGTTGGGCGTGGCCCCGTGCAGGGGGTGGCCTATCTGAACGTTGTAGGTACCGAACCTGGGTGTGAACGCGTCCACTATGATCAGGTTACCCTCCTCGTACGCGCCTATCACGTCGAATCCGTGGTCGAGACCCGACTTGAGCATGTCCACGGGCGGGCTCACGGTGGCCACGTAGACCACCTTGTACCCCATTTCGACGCTCATGTGCCACACCAGGTGCCTCACGAACACGGGCCTGAACGATACGGGTGACCCCACGGCCACGGTGACCCCTCTCTTGGGTATCCCGCCCCCTATCATGTCGTCGAAACCCTCGAGCCCCGTCTCCATCCTCTCGACGCCGCCCTTCTTCTCCTCGGTCAAGGGCCCACCCCGTGGTACTCGTAGTACCCTCGGTACTCCGTATGGTACCTCGGAAGATCCCCTAACTCACCCTCCAATTCCCTTTCC
Source organism: Methanopyri archaeon (assembly GCA_013154335.1). Taxonomy (GTDB): domain Archaea; phylum JAADCQ01; class Methanopyri; order Methanopyrales; family Methanopyraceae; genus Methanopyrus. Next base: position 2,297 of record JAADCQ010000054.1, on the reverse strand, counting down.
ACCTCCCTGTAAGCCTCCACGTCCGGCTCGGGATCGAGCAGACGGGCCCGCACGGCACCCTCACACGTCCTAGAGCAGGGCACGAAACCCTCCGTCACCACGGCCGGTCCCTCGTGATCGTACCTGACGTGTCCGTCCAGGAAGTAACGCACGCAACACTCGGGGTAACCGAGAAGACGACCCACGATCTCGGGATCGAGGGTGTAGACACCCAACCTTTCGGAGACGAAAGGGTGTAGAGCGGGACGTGCCCTAACCCCGTGCTCGGACCATACTTCATGCTCCACCTCCACGACCTCGATCAAAGCCTCGAGTTGCCCCGGGGTCGTACCCCTGACCACCATGAACTCGAAAACCTCCACGGGTTCCGGCGGCTCGTGCCCGCCCTCCAAGGCTTTGAGGGCCTTCTTCATGAACGAGAGGATGGTGTCGAAGGACACCGGGTTTCCCCCGGATGACGAGGTCCCTTATTGCCGAGGCCCACTCGATGAGGGGAGGCCGGCTTGGCCGACGGGGTTCAATCGATATCCTCTAAATCGTCCAGGTCCAAGTCCACGTCCAGATCCTCCAGGAAGTCCGAATCCGCCACTTCCTCCGCGACCTCCGCGGGTACTCCCCCCAGTTCCTCGACCACGTAACTATCGGCATCCCTTATCTCGCCCTCGTGGACGTCCAGTACCCTGTCCGTGTGAACGATCACGTCACCCTCGGGCGATACCGTCACGGGTACCCTGAACCGAGGTAACGTCGGGGGCACCAGTTTCAGGGGCGTCAGGGCGCTCACCATAACCCCGTTGAGGTCGTGCACCTCCATCCTCAGAAGCACGTCCACCATGTTCACGCCGGGAACGTCCAGCACCTCCACGGGATCGCCGGTCACGACGGGTATCTCCATGTGCATGGCGGAGGCCTTCAGCACGGCTACGGTTTTCGCCATGGCCTCGGGATCGGACCCGTGGACGGGGTACGTCGAGTCCACGACCACGAGGTCCGGCTCGTTCATCCGGATGACCTCCCAGAAGCGTCTCGGCTCGACCCCGTCCAGGTACTCCCCGACCGCGGCCACAGCTATCCCGGTCCTGACCGAGAACCCGTCCATTATCTTCAGTCTACCTTCTTCCCTCGCGCGCTCCACCTCCTTACCCAGCTCCTCGCCTATCTTGACCATCTCCGCCGGTGGAGACTCCAGCGCGAAGTAGAGGACCGACAGGCCCCCCTCCAAGGCGTTCCAAACCAGGTTGTAGATCAACAGGTGTATACCCGAACCCGGCTCACCCGCCACCACGGTCAGCCTCCCCGAGGGGAGGCCTCCTCCCAACATCTCGTCGAATCCGGGGACACCGGTTTCGAGCCTCAAGACGTTCAACCCCCTCGGGGGAACGCCGGATGGCGCGGGTTAGATCCGTTTCCCGGATCCACATCACCCTGATCGACCTGAACGGATCACTCGGACGCGTGGACGGGAGCGTGGGCGTCACATTGAACGAGCCCGCTATGATCGTGACCACCGAGGTCGAAGAGGGCGATCGAGGCGTCGAGGTGATCGGGGCGAAGGGGGATACGGCCGAGAAAGCCCGACGCACCGTCGAAACCGTGCTCGAGGACCTCGGTGTCGAAGCCGCCGTCACAGTGCGTTTCGAGGGACGTTACCCGGAACACGTGGGACTGGGTTCAGGCACGCAGACGGCGCTCTCCGTGGCGACGGCCCTCCACCTGGACCTCGTCGGGGAGGCGCCGGACCCCAGGGAGTTGGCCGTGAGGCTCGGTAGGGGCGGGACCTCCGGGATCGGTGTGGCCGCGTTCGAGGCCGGAGGGTTCATCGTGGACGGCGGACACAGGTTCGGGCCCGGCGGTAAGGAGGACTTCAGGCCCTCGGCGGCTTCGAAGGGCGTTCCTCCCGCCCCGGTCGTCTCCAGGCTCCCGGTACCCGACGACTGGCGCTTCGTCCTGGCGATACCGGACGTCGAGAAGGGGGCCCACGGTAAGAAGGAGGTCGACATCTTCAGGAGGTACTGTCCTGTCCCCTCCCGTGACGTGGAGAGGCTGTGCCGCTTGATTTTGATGGTGATGATGCCGGCGGTGGCGGAGGACGATCCCGAGGCGTTCGGTAGGGCCGTCGACGAGATCCAGGGCTTGGGGTTCAAGCGGGTGGAAGTGGGTCTCCAGCATCCCCTCGTTCGAAGTCTCATGGAGGTGGCCAGGGAGGCGGGGGCCTACGGGGCGGGTCTCTCTTCCTTCGGCCCCACGGTTTACGCCGTCTGCGACACCGCGAGCGCCGGCACCGTGGCCAGGGAGCT
>JAADCQ010000069.1 GCA_013154335.1 Methanopyri archaeon | reverse complement strand
GTGGTGGGGTCGTGGTGGGGGTGTCGTCCTTGGTCACGGTGCGTGATGTGGTGGAGGTTCTGGATGAGATCGCTCCGAGGGAGTTGGCGGAGGATTGGGATAGGGTGGGTCCTCAGGTGGTGCCGCCGGGTGCTTGGGGGCGTGAGGTGGGTAGGGTGTTGGTGTGTCTCGATGTGACGTTGGAGGTGGCGAGGGAGGCGTGTGAGGGTGATGTGGTGGTCTCGCATCATCCGTTGATATTCAGGCCGTTGTCGAGGGTTGAGGGTCGTGTTCACGTTCTGTTGAGGGAGGTTTTGGACTCGGGTGCGGTGTACGTGGCGGTTCATACGAATTGGGATCGTGCGGAGGGTGGTGTGGCGGATTCGTTGGCTCGGAGGTTGAATTTGAGGGTGTTGAGGGAGACGGGTTCGGGTGCGAGGTTGTGCGAGGTGAGGGATGTGGAGGGGTTGTTGAACGCGGGGAGGAACCTTTCGCCGTTGTTCAGGGTGTTCGGTCCGGTGGGGGATTGGAGGAGGGTGTTGGTGGCGCCGGGGTCGGTGCCGTCGGAGGTGGTGGGTGAGGCGGAGAGGTTCGGGGTGGACGCGGTGATCGGTGGTGAGGTGGGGTATCACGTGAGGTGTGAGTTGTTGTGGTCGGGGGTGTCGGTGGTGGAGTTGGGTCACGATTACAGCGAGTTGCCGGGTGTTCAGGCGTTGGCGAGGGCCCTAAGTGATAAGTTGGAGGGGGTGGATGTGAGGGTCGTGCCGCCTCCGGACGTGGAGGTTAGCCGATGATGAGCCTGCAGCACGCCGATCTCGGATGACGACCACGGGAGCGTCCGAGGTTCCTCCGGGGATGTTGGACGTTGGACGAGAGGAAGATCATCGTGCTGGTCGGGGATGGTATGGCGGACAGGGCCGTGCCGGAGTTGGGTTTCAAGACGCCGCTTCAGGTGGCCTCGGTGCCGAACCTGGACGGGTTGGCGTCGGAGGGTTCGTGCGGTCTGATGGATCCGGTGAGGCCGGGTGTGAGGCCGGGGAGCGACACGGCCCACCTGTCGATCCTGGGTTACGATCCGTTCGAGGTGTACCCGGGTAGGGGTCCGTTGGAGGCGCTGGGCGCGGGTGTCGACGTGAGGCCGGGTGACGTGGCGTTCAGGTGTAACTTCGCCACCGTGGAGCGTAGGGACGGTGAGTTGGTGGTCGTGGACAGGAGGGCGGGTAGGATCAACGAGGACGAGGGTACGCGGGAGTTGGCGAGGGCCGTGAACGAGTCGGTGGACCTGCCCGTGGACTTCGAGTTCAGGGAGGCGGTGGGTCATAGGGCGGTGTTGGTCCTCAGGGGCGAGGGTCTCTCGCCCGAGGTCTCGGACGTGGACCCGAAGGAGACGGGTGTGCCGTTGAAGGAGGCGAGGCCGTTGTCGGACGATCCGGCGGCCGCGAGGACGGCGGAGTTGTTGAACGAGTTCGTGTTGAAGGCGCACGAGGTGTTGGACGGGCACCCGGTCAACGAGGAGAGGCGGAGGGAGGGCAAGCCGCCGGCGAACGCGGTGCTGCCCAGGGGCGCGGGCTCGTTGAAGGACGTGGACCCGTTCGAGGACGTGCACGGTATGTCCGGGGCCGTGGTGGCGGGTTCCTCCCTGATCAAGGGGATCGGTAGGATGTTGGGCATGGAGGTGCCGGAGCACGAGGAGGTCACGGGTAGGAAGGACTCCAACGTGGCCGTGAAGGCGGAGTTGGCCCTGGAGGCGCTGGACAGGTACGATCTCGTGCTCGTGAACTACAACGCGATAGACGAGGCGGGTCACGACGGGGACGCGCGGGAGAAGGTGAGGTTCATCGAGAGGTTCGACCGCGAGCTCGTGGGCGGGATAGTGAGGGAGGTGGACCCGGAGGAGACGGTCGTGTTCGTGACCGCGGACCACTCGACGCCCGTATCGGTCGGCGATCACACGGCGGACCCGGTGCCCGTGATCCTGTGGACCTTCGACGCGAGGAGGGACCGGGTGACCAGGTACGACGAGGTCTCCGTGTCGACGGGGTGCCTCGGGAGGTTCGAGGGCTTGAGGCTCATGGAGATCCTGAAGGACGCGGCCGGCAGACAGGAGAAGTTCGGGGCGTAGAGCTTGACCACGATGGCGGGTCTCATCTCCTCCACCCTGATCCCCTACTTCATGGACTTCGAGAGGAGGATGGGGCTCCCGGGCCTCCTCCTCATCACCGGGCTGGAGTGCAGCGTGCTGCCCGTGCCGCCCGAGCCCTTCGTGTTCCCCTACGCCATGAAGATGAACCCGGTGGTCCTGGCGGGCCTCATCACCCTGTCCTCGATAGCCGGCTCCCTCCTGGGGTACGCGATAGGCTACTTCGGCGGCAGGCCCGTGGCCATCAAGCTGGTCGGGAGGGAGAAGTTCGAGAGGGTCGAGGAGAAGCTCAGGCGCCACGACAGGGCCGCGTGGACGGCCGTGTTCCTGGCGGCCCTCATCACCTTCATCCCGATGAAGCCCTTCACGATCGGCGCCGGCGTCGTGGAGATGAGACTCACGCACTTCCTCTCCGCCATCGTCCTCGGCAGGTTCCTGAGGTTCCTGTTCATAGGCTACCTGGCCAGGTCCCACGCGATGAAGGCGTTCATAGCCCACTACTTCGGGACCAAGACGCTGAAGCTGCTGACGAGCGTCCCGACGTGAGGGGGAAGCCCCGTTGGTGGACGTGGTGATCGTGATGGGGAGCGCCTCGGACGAACCGGTGGCGGAGAAGGCCGTCGAGGTCCTGAAGGAGGCGGGCGTCGACTACGACGTGAGGGTGGCCTCGGCCCACAGGACCCCCGACAAGGTCAGGGAACTCGTGAGGGAGTACGAGCCCGACGTCGGCGTCTACATCGCGATAGCCGGACTGGCCGCCCACCTGCCCGGCGTGATAGCGGCGGAGACCACGAAACCCGTGATAGCCGTGCCCGTCTCCGCGAAGATGGAGGGGATGGACGCCCTCCTATCCTCCGTCCAGATGCCCCCCGGCGTACCCGTGGCCGTCGTCGGGGTGGACAGGGGCGAGAACGCCGCCTACCTCGCCCTCGAGATCCTGGCCCTACGGGATGAGGACCTGCGCAGGTACCTGGAGAGCAAGAGGAGCGAGATGAGGGAGAGCGTGGACACGGACGACCGCCGCGTGCGCGGGCGCCTCGCGGACGCCGACGACGAGGACTGATCCACCTTCTTCCCCCCCGAGTCCGCACGCGCCAGCCTCTTCACCACGTTCGGATCCGCGGCCACGGCCACGGTCTGCACGTAGGGCGGTTCCACCTTACCGCTCGACGTCAGCAGGTAGACGTTCGACACCTGGATCGTGAACTCGGAACCCGCCTCGAAGTAGTACGTGTTCGGGTAGGATCCAGAACCGTCCTCGTAGTCCGCGCACGCCCTGATCTCCACCTCCGCGTACCCGTTCGAGACCCCCAGGTAGTTCACGTCCACGTGCACCGGGGACTGGGTCGTGCCCGTCGTGTACGGCAACGAGCTCGGGTTTATCGGGGCGTTCAGGGTCACGGTCACCGGGGTGGAGGTCAGCGCCGTGGCCGTCCCGTTGAGGTTCTCGTCCACGCTCACGGACACCGTCATCTCGATACCCGTCACGTCCACGCCCGAGGGTATCGGTATCCTCAGGAGTACGTCCGCCGCCGGCAGGTAGGGCGGGAACGCCTGCGGTCCCGACACCGTCGTCCCCTGCACGATCTGGATCGATCCACCGCTGCCGAACACCACCTCTATGGTACCCGAGGTGTTGGCCAGGGCTATCCTGTAGAGGCCCCCGACGCTCGAGATCGTCGCGGTCCCGGACGACCACGACCCTTGGACGCCCAAGGGCCTGAGCTCCAGGAAGGCACCCGTCGGCGCGTTCTGATACGTGACCACCATCTCGGGGTCCCCGTTCGCGTCGAGCTTGAACTCGAGCTTGAGCTCGGTCTCGTACGACCCGTTCAGGTCCGTGTCCGCGTACTCCACGACGGCGCACGGGAAGGTGGTCGTGGAATCCTGGGCCGGTAGGGTCACGCTCGGTGTCCACGTGCCCGACGAGTTGGAGAACCAGGTCACGTCGAGCGTGCCGTCGTCGTTCGTGTCGAGACCCTCGACGAGGGCGGGGCACGGATCGCCGCTGGAGCTACCAACGTACACCGCGTACGCGTACTTACCGGTCCCGTCGCTGAGCGTAACCACGACCACGGAGTAGTACTCGGTGGACTGTGAGCTCCCGGCGTACACGTCGAAGCCGGGGACCGGACCCTGGCACGTTTCGACCTGGAGGGAGGAGAAGGAGACGGCGGAGGTCGCGACGGGTACCACGAGTATCAAGGCGATCAAGGCGGGTACGATCCTCAAGGGGGTCCTTCCCCCGCCCACGTAGATTCGTTACATCGTTCGAAACGAATCCTAGAAGAAATAAAAGGTTGAGGGTTCGGGGCCTAGCGCCTGCGTCCGCGCGCCAGCCCCGCTAGCGCCGCTAGGATCACCGGCAGGAACACCGGTCCGCTGTGGCTCGTGCTCGTCGGCGTCGAGGTGTTACTGGTCGTGGACGAGCTGCTCGTGCTGCTGCTCGTGCTGGTGTTGTTGTTGGCGGGCTGTAGGTTCGTGGTCGTCTTCGTCGGCAGCTTGATCACGAGCGGCTGACCCGTCGTCTCGACGAACGACGGGTCCACCGCGATCACCAGGGAGTTCAGGTTCACGTACGACGTCGCGTTCAGGTCGTTGTACGTCACGGTGATGTCCGTGTTCGGCTTGGCGTTCACCGGGTTACCGTTGCTGTCGCTCGAGTAGACGAGCACCGCGTAGCAGTTCAGGGTGCCCACGGTCACCGCGCCTACCCACTTGAACGTGAGGTAGCCGAGCACGTTACCGTTGGCGTCCTTCAGCTCCCAAACGACGACGTTGCTCGTCGAGTCGGTCGAGGCGACGGTAGCGCTGGCGATCTGGGTGCCTCCCCACGTGCCCTGGATGGTCAGGTCGCTCAGGAACTGCACCGGGCTCTCGCTGCTCGGCACGTAGTCCTGCAGGATGAAGTCCATGACCACGAGCGGCATGCCGAAGTCGCCGGTGTTCGGGTCGGTGTACCCGTTCAGCTGTACCTCGAAGCCCGTGGAGAACTT
>JAADCQ010000045.1 GCA_013154335.1 Methanopyri archaeon | reverse complement strand
AGACGGGGAAGGCCTCGTCCTGGTCACGCCCCCGACCGACAACAGGTGGAGATGCTGTATTCACACTTTCTTCATGAGATTCCCCATCGACGTGCTGTTCGTTCGGGAAGGAGAGGTGGTGGACCTCGTCGAGGGGCTCAAACCCTGGAGGTTCTACGTCCCCGACGAACCCGCTGAGATCATAGTGGAACTACCGGAAGGAACCGTGGAGTCCACGGGAACCGAGGTGGGCGACAGGATCGACGTGGTCAAGGGTAGCCTGGACTCCGAACTGGCGGTCAGGATACTCAACAGGAAACTGGTCACGAGGAAACTCGCCAACGCCATCATGAGCGCGCTGGTCAAGTCCGGCCTCCAAGGCGAGGTCTACTACAACAAGGACACCGGATGCATCCACATAGCGGGCGAGGACAAGTACATCGTGGCGGATACCATCAAGGAGGTGTTCGGGGACGCCGTCGAGGTGATAGAAGGCCGGGCCAAGATGCTCACCGACGACCACTCCCTCGTCGTGATAGTCAAGGACGCGCACTCCGTCATGAAACAACTCGGACAGGTCAAACCCGCGCGAAAACTCGTCCACAGGCAGGAACCCAAGCCGGTCAGGTGGGGAAGGAGCCGTGGAGGAAAGGGAACTGATGAAAGCGGTGGAAAGACTGAGGAGGGAGGTGGGAGCGCCGAAGGGCGAGGAAGCGACGATAATCGACGTGAGAGAGGAGGAAACGGGAGATCTAGTGGTGGTAACGAGTGATAGATCCGACATGTCCCACGTGATAGGACCGGGCGGTTACGTGGCGGGTAGACTACGCGAAGAATTGGGTTACGAGCGCGTCGTCATCCAAGCCGCCACCGACATCGAAACCAGGCTCCGCAGGTTGAGACTCGCCAGGATCAGGATAACCGAGGAAACCAGGAGAACCCCGGATCTCGAACCCCTCGTGACGGGCCTTGAGACCGAGGAAGCCAGACTCCGGGGCCTCCTCCCCTGGAGGTACTGGGAGCAAACCGACGGCCCCCTCGTGGAGACGGACGCCCGAGTCACCGTGGCCCTGTCCGGGGGCTACGACAGCTCGGCCACCGCGATCCTCCTCCACACGCTCGGATACGACGTCGAGACCGTCACCGTGGACCCCGGACGCATGTTCCTACCGCCGGACCTGAGGCACAACGTCGAAGCCGTATGTCGGGAGATCGGGGCGAAACCCAGGTTCGTCGAGATCGACCTCTCGCACGTCGTCGAGGGGGCGTTGAAGGAGGGGAGGTTCCACCCGTGCGGTAGGTGCAGCTCCGAGATACACAGGAGGGCCGTCGAAACGGCCGAAACCGAGGTGGTGGCCTTCGGGGACGGTCTCCCAACGGGCCCCATGTGCGTAAGGAGGTTCCACGACGCCACCCGTCTCAACCTACCCGCCGCCATGGCCAAGACCAAATTCGAGCTCAAAACCCTGGTCGAGGAGAGGGTGGACGGCTTCCGCGACTACAGGTACGGGTGTCCCTTTCTGCATCAGGTCCACATGAGGCACCCTCACCTCCGTGGTCCTTCCGTTCAGAGGATCTTGAGGGAGCTCAGGCACGGGTTCCTGGAGGTAGGCGAGGCCCTCGAGGGCATCAGGGACGTCCTCGGGGGTGAGTGGTGAGTGCGGCGGAGGTTCCGGAAGGTGGCCGTTGGCGGGACCTTCGACAGGCTCCACCCGGGTCACATGGAGTTACTCAGGACGGCCGCGGAGGTCGGGGAGAGGGTCGTCATCGGGGTTACGACCGACGATTTCGTCGAGGAGATGGGGAAGGACGGGGTCGAACCGTACGACGTCAGGGTCGACAGGGTCCGTGAGTTCATGAGGTCGCTGGGCGCCGACTTCGAGATCGTCCCGATAGAGGACAGGTACGGTACCACGGTCGACGATCCGGAGTTGGAGGCGATAATCGTGAGCCCGGAGACCGAGCCCGTCGCCCTCGAGATCAACGAGAAGCGGAGGGAGAAGGGCCTGGACCCGCTGACCATAGTGGTCGTCCCCTTCGTGCTGGACGGGAACGGTGAGAGGTACTCCTCTTCCAAACTGAGGGGGATGAACGGGTGAGGGTCCACGTGGGTTCCGAGAACCCCGTGAAGATCAGGGCCACGGAGAGGGCCCTCGCCAGGATGGCGCCGTGGTCGGAGTTCGAGGTGGTGGGGGTCGAGGTGGACCCGGGCGTCCCGGAGCAGCCCGTGGGATGGGAGGAGGTGTACGAGGGGGCGAGGAACAGGGCCCTGAGGGCCTTGGAGCTCGGGGCGGACTTAGGCGTGGGTATAGAGGCGGGGATCGTGGAAGTCGGTGGTAAGAACCTCGACGTTCACGTGGCCGTCGTGGCGGACGGTGAGAGGGAGGGCGTGGGTCTGAGTCCCGGGTTCCAACCGCCCGAGGACGTCGAGGAGAGGGCTCTCGAGCGTGAGCCGGTGGGGGAGGTCGCGTCCAGGGAGTTGGGTGTGACGGATATCGGGCGTGGCGCGGGACTCATCGGAGTTCTCACTAGGGGTGCGGTATTAAGGGATGACCTCTGTGAACTCGCCGTGATCATGGCCCTAGTCGGTGGGGGGTTCGCGAGTTGGCCTCCCGAAGATCGGAGGACACGCTCGTGAGGACCTCGATCACGATCCCCCAGACCCTCCTCGGGAAGGTGTCCGAGCTCGTGGCGTCGGGTTACTTCGCGAACAGGTCGGAGGTCGTGAGGCAGGCGCTGAGGGAGTACCTCCAACGCCTCGAATGGACGGAACGCCTCTCCGAGAGCGAGGAGGAGTACGTCGGTGCCCTGGTCTACGTGTTCGACCACGAGAAGGCCGGGGTAGAGCTCGTGGACGTGCAGCACGAGTACCGGGATGTCATCATAGCCACCACCCACATGCACATCACCGAGAGGCTCTGCCTGGAGGTGCTCCTGCTGAGGGGGAAGGGGTCCGAGATCTCCGAGCTGTCCAAGAGGATAAGGGGAACGAAAGGAGTCAAACAGGCTAAATTAACCGTGGCTAGAGTTGAGGAGTGATAAGGCTATGGTTGAGGAACTGTTTAGGGTTCCGGAGGAATTAAAGGACAGGAGAGAGTTGATGAAGACTCTGATATTGTCGATGATAGGCATAAGACAACCACACGTTCATCTAGGTGAAATAGGGGAAGAGCTGGGAGTATCGCTTCAGGCGGTGCACAATTATGTTAAGGAGCTTATAGAGGAAGGACTAGTGGAAAAGAGGGGAAGGGCCGAGTATAGGCTTACCGGTAAGGGGGCTGAAAGGGCTATAGAAGGGATTAATAATATAAGGAGGTTTACGACAAGAGTGGCTGAAGCTCTGGGTAAACAGTTGACGTGGGCCGCCATCGCTGAAGATAGGATAAATGAGGGAGATGAGGTTTATTTATACATGAAGGATGGTATACTCTACGCCACCAAAAGCAGGAAGACGCGCGCCCGGGCCGTGGCCTGTGCCGACGCCGAACCGGGTCAGGACGTTCCCATCACCAACATCGAGGGAGACATACCCGGACTGGAGTACGGGGAGGTAATCCTGGTTTGCCTGCCGAGCGTGAGGGAAGGAGGTACGAGGAGGGTGGACCTGGACAGGCTGAAGGAGGTCCTGGAAGAGGAGGAGTACGACGTGATCGGGGCCGTGGGGACCGTGGGCAAAGCGGCGCTCAACATGCTGGGGATCGAGGACCCGGACCTGAAGTTCGGGGTGTTGGAGGGGGCCGCTACCGCGGCGCTGAAAGGCCTCAGGGCCCTGGTCCTGATCTCCTCCTCGATGTTGAACAGGGCGAAGAGGAAGATGGAGGAGAGGGGAGTCAAGTACCGGGTCCTGTACGTGCAGTCCTGAGGAACGATCCCGCCTACGGCCCGGAGGTCCTGGGATCCATGTGCACGGAACCCCACCCGATAGCCGCCGAGGCCTACGCCGCCACGATCCACACCAACCTGGGCGATCCCCACCTCTTCGAGACCACCGCCGAGATCGAGAGGGAATGCATCGAGTGGATGGCCGAGACCCTCCTCGACCACCCCGCCCCCGAGGAGGCCGTGGGTCACATAGTGTCGGGGGGCACCGAGGCCAACGTACTGGCGGCGTACGCTGCCAGGGAAGCCACCGGAGGCGACGAGATAGTCGTGCCCGAAACGAGGCACTTCTCCTTCGAGAAAGCCGCCCGCATGCTCGGGATGAAGCTCGTCGAGGTACCCACCGACGACGAGTACAGGGTCGACGTGGACGCGCTCCAGGACGCCATCACCGACAGGACGGCCCTGATCGTGGCCATAGCGGGCACCACCGAGACGGGCTCGGTGGACGACGTCGAGGCCGTCGCCGACGTGGCCGAGGACCACGGGATCCCCCTCCACGTCGACGCGGCGTTCGGAGGCTTCACGATCCCCTTCCTCCGCTCCAAGTACCCGCTACCCAGGATCGGGTTCGACCTCGAACCGGTGGTCTCGGTGACCGTGGACCCCCACAAGATGGGCCTGGTCCCACCGCCGGCGGGCGGTCTGATATTCAGGGACGACGAGTTCCCGTCGCTGATAGAGGTGAAGGCCCCGTACCTCTCGGGCGGCGGGACCACCCAGTTCACGATCACCGGGACGCGACCCGGAGCCCCCGCGGTGGCCTTCAAAGCCATGATAGAGACGCTGGGCGAGGAGTGGTACGAGCGCGTCGCCTTCAGATGCTACGAGGAGACCCTGAAGGCAAGGGACATCGCAGTCGAACTGGGCCTCGAACCCGCCGTGGACCCGCCCCACCTTAACCTCCTCAACGTGAGACTACCGGACGAGGAGACCGCCGAGACCGTCCTGCTCGAGGCGGAGAGGGAGGGCTGGAAGGTCTCGATATCGGAGAGACCGCTGGGCGTCAGGATCGTGATGATGCCGCACCTGTCCGCGGACTCCGTCGAACCCTTCCTCGAGTTCCTCAGGGATGTCCTCGAAAACTGAAAACATATAATTTTCTTTTTTCACCACCAAAGACGTTCGAATACTATCGAAGCCCTGATCGAGTAAAACCGAACGAAACCGAACGGTCCGGAAAAGAGTCAACCGTTTAAAGGAGTGGGAACGACCTGGTACCGAGGGAACACCCGTGTACGTGAGAGCCGGGGTAGGAGTCTCCGAGGCCGGCGACCCCACCGAGGCCCTCGAAGAGGCCCTGGAATGGGGCGTCGACAGGCCCGACTCCGTGTTCTGCGTGTTCTCGCCGACCGCCAACGACCCCGATCAGGTCAGGAAGGACCTAAGGGCCGCCGTCAGATCGAAGGTCCCGTACGGGAGGGAGTACCAGCTCTTCGGCGTCTCGTCCGCCGGCGAGATATCCTCCGACGGCTACCACGAGGGTTCAGTCGTGGTGATGGCCTTCGAGTTCACCCAGTACGTGGCCACGGGCCTCTCCGTCGAGGAAGGTCTCTCCAGGGACGCGGAAGCCGTCGG
>JAADCQ010000029.1 GCA_013154335.1 Methanopyri archaeon | reverse complement strand
GCGTTATCGATGGTACTATCTCATATAACCCAAGAAGTTTACAGGCTCCACTCAGGGATTCTATTCGTACACCTGTATCCAAAATCACTAATAATAGTGGAGCTACTAGTGGTATTAACGGCGATAATTTTGGTTCCTACGACATCAGATCCCAGGTTTTTAATAGGATTATCATTGATGTCATTTTCGGTGGTGGATGGAGGTGTATTCTCACTTCCCGACATAAACGGAGTAATAATATGTTCTTTGATATGTACAATATCCAGAAGGAAAGGGCAAATAGTGCCTCTAATCTGGTTAGCTTTAACCATACCGTTCCTTAAAATGACGTTGGGAGCTTTGTGCACATACTACAACTATGGAAAGTGCTGGAAATACGTAAAAGTGTACGTAAAAGAGAATAATAATTATAAGATACTAATATTCGATGTTACAAAAGTCAAATCGTTCAAAAACCTTGTTGATGACATGGTAAAAAGATTATATGGAAAGGCTATGTTCTATTCGTTAACTAATCTTTATCTGTACGTCTAACCACCTCAACGAGGTCGTCAAACAAAGATTCGTCAGGTTCCGGCCACTCCATCCCCGTGACCTTTTCTACGGCATTAATAAGTTCGTTGACCGACTTATGTTTCAATTGTTCATACTCATATTCTAACTCTTCAAGTTCACTTTCTTTACCACTGACCTCCAAATTTGGTTTGCTTAATTCCTCCCTTATCTTTTCAATTTCGGATTGTACTTTCATGGCTTCTTGCACAACTTTAAACACTTTATACAAGTTCTCTTTAAACTCGTTATACTCATCTTCTCCCATATTAAGCAACGCCTCCATATGCTCTATCGAGTAATTATCATCAAAACATTTCATTAGAATTGATTCCAGAACTTTCTCCACTACGTAACCATTTTTATCCTTAGATAGTAACTTCCCTAGCGGGTGAAAATACGCTTTAACCATGAGCCCAAACCCCAAGATTGGATATAAGAAGCACTATAAATACTATGGATACGGCGTGAGTTACGTTCTTAGCTATCCTGGGTTCTATCACCCTTTCCAGCATTTCTTTCAATATTCTTCCTCCATCGAGTGGAATTATTGGTAGTAAATTAGCTATTCCTATTCCTAGCGAAATTACGCCCAATAGTTGCAAGAACGATAACACTTGCTGGACGACATAAGTAACTGAGAGGTTGTAATACCTGTTAGTTACCAATATACCTATTAATTTTGATCCGCCTCTTTCATGTATCCTAACCCAAACCGTTCCCCTCTCCGTTTTCACGGGCACTACGGAACCTGGTTTAAGCTTGTTGACGGTTGATTTCAAGTCATGTATGTCTCTTATTGGGTGTCCGTTAACGGCTGTGATGATGTCACCGTGGTGTAACGGAACGCCTTTGATTATGGGCTTTATGACCACGACTCCCGGGCTTAGGTAGGGTTGAGAGAACATGATGGCGTCGACCAGGGCGGCGGTTAGGAGGGCGGTGACCACGTTGAAGGCGGGGCCCGAGCTCAGGACCTCGAGTTTCGCCCTTAGGGGGGCTCGGTTGAAGGATTCCTCCTCGGGTTCCACGAAGGCCCCGGGTATCACGACGGCCAGGAAGACGCCGATTCTCTTGACGCCTATGCCGTGGAACCGTGCGGCGATCGCGTGGCCCAGCTCGTGGACGGCGACGGTGAGACCGACGGCGATAGCCCCGGAGATCAGGGGTAGGGTGACACCGGGGAGCAGCGGTGTGGCCCCGGGGTGGTTCGAGGTCGCTCCGTGGATGAGGGAGTAGGCGGCCAACCCTATGCCGGCGAGGGCTACGACGGGGGAGGCCTTCACGACGGGCTTCAGGAGTTTCCCTACCCATCCACGGGTGAGTTCGTCCACGAATTCGGTCCTTCGGGTGTAGGCGTACAGGATCCCGTACTTGAACCTGAACCCGATCCTCTTGAGTAACGGGACGGACGCCAGGTACGCGGCCACGACCAGGCATACGATCACGTACCACTTCATGGATCGGGGGAACCCCTGTGCGGGAGGTTCGTTACGACGAGGATAGGTGGAGGTTGTTGGGTGAGCTCCGTGAGAGGGCCTTGACGGTCCTGGACGCGTTGCGGGACGTGGGTGTCGTTGAGGCCTGGGTTCACGGGAGCGTGGCCCGGGGTGACGTGAAGGAGGATAGCGACGTGGACGTGTTCGTCCCGAGCGTCGTCTCGACGTACGTGATAGACGCGTTCGTGGACACGGTCCCCTTCGAACCGTTAAAGGTTACCGCGGTCCTCCCCACGCCCAAGGATTGTGTGAGGGTCAAGGTGGCCCTGGAGGGGGACGTGGAGGTCACGTTCCCCGTGACCGGGCCTTCGGATAGGGAGCTGGAGTTCTTCGATTTCTCGGGCAAGTTGGACGCGTCCGGTTTGGAGAGGGACGAGCGGGTTCCCGGGGTGGACAAGCGTCTCCGTTTCATAGACCCGAGACCGTGGGGGCACGTGGAGTTCTCGATCCTGGGTAGGGAGGGTGAGGTCGCGCACAGGTTGGGGATCAGCGTGGATCTCGTTCACGAGAGGGTCAGGGCGTTGACGAGGAGGGAGAAGGTGGGTGTGAAGGGGGTGCACGTTAAAGTCGAGGGTAGGCCGGGGACCCCTACCGCCGAACTGTTGCGCGAGCTGTCGCGTCGGAACCCAAAGGCGGCCGAGAAGTTATCCGGTTTGGGGGTTTGATGCCTTGGCCGGTTACCTGGACCCGGAGGATCCTAGGATAGGGTTGTTGTTGGCGTACCTGGATCACGTGAAGGAGAGGGCGGCGTCCGGTGCTTACAGCGACGTGAACAGGAAGGCGTTGGTGGAGGCCCTCGAGGCGTTGGAGTCCAAGGTTCAGTCCGTGAGGTACTCCTACATGCCGCCGGATGACGCTGTCGAGGGTCTTAGACCGGAGGCGGAGAGGTTGTTGGAGCTTCTCGAAGGCGTCGAGGAACCGGAGTTGAGGTGGCTGGCGGAGTACCTCGAGGGGTTGTTGGGGTCTTTCCTGTCCGAGGACGTGGAGGACGAGGCGGATGCCGTCCCGTGCGTGGCCGTAAGGGTGGTGGACGTTCGGGATCATCCAAGCGCGGACGGGTTGAAGGTGACCGTGGTCGACGCGGGGGAGTTCGGTAAGAGGACGGTGGTCACCAACCTCGAGGACGTGTCGGAAGGTGACGTGATGGCGTTGGCTCTGCTCCCACCGAGGGAGTTCTCGGGTGTCGTTAGCGAGGGTATGTTCTGTGGCGACCCGGGGGACGTGGAACCGGGATCGAGGGTAGAGCCGCCGGAGAGGGGCGAGGTTAGGTCCGTGGTCATGGAGTGGTTGTCGGGGAAAATTCGTTAGCGTCGTCGGGGCGCGCCCGCTGGGGGTGAGGGTAAGGTGGTGAGCGTGGAAGACCTGACGTACAGGGAGAAGCTCGTGCTCCTGGCGCTCTACGAGGTGTTCGACGGGGGTCCGGCCGGCGTCAAGAAGCTGGCCCCGGTGGTCCACATGGATAAGACGAAGGTATCCCGGGCGCTCAACGCGTTGGAGGAGAAGGGTCTCGTCGAGTTCGAACACATGGAGGGCAGGAGGCTGACGGAGAAGGGCGAGGAGCTCGCGGAGGAGGTCGCTACGGAGATGGAGCTGCCGAAGGACGAGGGTCCGTACGTGTGTTCCGACTGCGGCAGGCGTTACAAGCATCTCAGGCTGAAGTGCGCGGTGTGCGGTGGCGAGATAGAGGTCGACAAGGACCATCCGAAGGCCGCGAAGGCGGAGTGGAACCTGGAGAGGGCGAGGATGGGTCTCCTCTGAACGCCCTCGCCGTCGTAACGTTACGATCCCTTTAACGATGGGTGGTGCGGCCGTTGTCGAAGCCCCACTGGAGCGAGGTGAAGGCGGACGAGGTGGAACGGCACGTCGAGGAACACCGGGACGAGCTACCGGACGAGATCGTGGTGGCGTCGGGCGCCTCCACCTCGGGCAGGCTGCACGTCGGTAACGCTAGGGACGTGTTCACCGCGGACGCCGTGGCCAGGGTGTTGGAGGACAGGGGACACGACGTGAGGCTGGTGTGGGTGTCCGACGACGTGGATCCCCTGAGGAGGATACCCAGGGATCTCGAAGACGTCCTGGACGAGGATATGCTCGGCGTCCCGTACAAGGGGATCCCTCTCGACGGGGAGCCGTTCTCCGACGTGTGGGCCTCGAGGTTCGTCGAGGAGTTGGAGGGATTCGGTGTCGACGTGGAGTGGGTATCCTCGGCGGAGCTGTACATGGATCGAGGGTTCGCCGAGATGGTGAGGAAGGTCTTGGAGGATTGGAAACGGGGAGGCGTCGTGGAGGAGGTGTTCTCGAGGTTCGGTCTCGAGACCTCGAGGATCTACATGCCCGTGTGCGAGGAGTGCGGTCGCATCGCCACCACGCGGGTGGTCGACGTCGACGGGTGGAAGGTGGTGTACAGGTGCGAGGGTGAACACGAGATAGGAGATGCCGTCCTCCGCGGGTGCGGGCACGAGGGTGAGATCGACCTGCGGGAGCCCGTGGAGGTGAACGGGCTGGAGGTGCCCCCGGGGAAGCTGGGTTGGAAGGTCGAGTGGCCCACGAGGTGGGCCTATCTCGGGGTCGCTTGCGAGCCTTTCGGCAAGGACCATTACGTGGAGGGTGGTTCCTACGACGTCGGATCGGTGCTCGTGGAGGAGTTGCACGGGTTCCCGGCGCCGGTCCCGGTCCCGTACGAGTGGATCACGCTGAACGGTAAAGCCATGTCGTCGTCCAAGGGTTACTACGTGACGTTGTCCGACTGGGCGGAGGTCTGTCATGAGGAAGTGCTGAGGTTTCTGGTCCTCAAGGGTAAGCCCCTCAAGCACCTGGACCTCGACATGGTCTTCGGCCTCCTGAACGCCGTGGACGAGTACGACGCCCTCGAGAGGAGGTACTTCTCCGGGGACGCGTCCCATCGGGAGAAGGTCGTGTACGAGTTATCCAGGGTCGACGGTGTGCCTCCGGAATGTCCCCCTCACGTGCCGTTCAGGTTCTGCGCCGTGGTCGTCCAGGTCGTGGGGGCCGTCGACGGCCTCGACGAGGAGAGGTTCGAGGCAGCCGTCGACGTCATGCGAAGGGCGGGTCACCTCGAGGAGGAACCCTCCGGGTTCGCCAGGGATTGGCTGTGGACGAGGCTCGAGAAGGCGGCGGCGTGGGTGAGGAGGTACGCGCCCGAAGACGTCAAATTCGAGGTGAGGGAGGAACCACCCGAGATCGAGCTGTCGGAGGATGAAATCGAATTCCTGCGTGCGCTCCTGGAGAGGTTGAAAGGCGTGGATGAGACGGATCCAGGCCGTCTTCAAAAGGCCGTGTTCGAGGCCGCTCGAGCCGTCGGGATGCGCCCTCAGGATGCCTTCGCCACGTTCTACCGTGTGGTGATAGGGAAGGACCGAGGTCCGAGGGCCGGGACGCTGATATCGGCGGTGGGGGTGAAGCGGGTTTCGAGGCTGATAGAAGGCTGCCTGAAGGCTTCAGGGAGTTGAAGTCGGGGAACGTCGTCCGGGGTGAGTTCCCAAAAGGGTGCAAACTGTGCGTCAAGGGCGCCAAGCTGGTTTTCTTCGCGACGGGGCTCTGCGATAGGGATTGCTGGTACTGTCCGATATCCAAGGACAGGAAGGGTAGGGACGTCGTTTACGCCAACGAGAGACCGGTGAGAACCTTGGGTGACGTCCTGGAGGAGGCGAGGAGGATGAGTGCGGAGGGCGCCAGCGTCACCGGGGGTGATCCTACCAAGGTGCCTGACAGGGTTAGGCGCGTCGTGAAGGCCTTGAAGGAGGAGTTCGGCCCCGATTTTCACGTCCACGTTTACGTGCCCGCCGAGTCGGTCGAAAAGGGAGTCTTGAGGGAGTTCGTGAAGGCGGGCGTGGATGAGGTGAGGGTTCACCCCTCTTTCGATCCCTCCACCGACAGGGGTGCCGCACGGGCGCTTGCATCCTTGGACGTGGACGTCGGTTTCGAGGCACCGGCGATACCCGGGGAAGAGAAGGCCCTGGAGCGTGTGATCTTGATAGCGGACGAGGCAGGTTTGGATTTCGTCAACGTTAATGAGCTTGAGTTCACTGAATCCAACAGGGATGAGTTACTTAAGAGAGGATTCCAAAGAGTTGATGATGACTTATCGGATGCTGTTAAAGGAAGTAGAGAGTGTGCTATGAAGGTATTTGATAGTATTTCCGATAGTGTAGATATATCGCTTAATTTCTGTCCTTCAAGTGTTAAAGATAGCGTTCAGTTCAGGAATAGACTTAAGAGAACGGCCCTCAACGTGGCCGAACCTTACGAGGTCGTCGACGAGGACGACGGTCTGCTGGTCCGAGGCGTGATAGAGGTCGTCGACGGGCGACCCGAGGAAGTCGTCCGTGTCTTCACGGAGCTGCTGGAAGTACCGGAGGAGTATATAGAGGTGGACGGAAACCGGATCCACGTGCACCCGCTGGTGCTGACGGACGTGGCGGACGAGGGTCTGATCGAGGACATCATGGAGGCCTCGGGTTGCCGGTTCAGGGCCTACCTGGAGCGCAGGTTCCCGACGTGGAGGGGCACCGTGGTGGAAAAGATCGACCTGGGGTGAGCCGGGTGTCCGAGGTAGACGTCCTCAAGCGCGTCAAGAAGGCATGGTCGGTCGTTTCTTACGTGGGGTCGCTTCTGTTTATAGTGGTGGTTCTAACGTTGGTAGTGAGTGGTTTAGGACTGTACTCTAAATACTTTCAAGTACTCTTGTTTGGTGACTACGGGGAGAAGGTTTCTTATTTAGAAAAGAAGTATAAAGACTTGCAGTACACGTTTGCGACTGAGAATCAAAAGTTAAAAGCTATAAGAGAAACATCTAGTATACCTGTTAAAGAACTGCGCAGGATAGCCAGGATAAGAGCTAATGCCGTGTTACAGTTAAGGTTGCTTAAGACGGCTATAGAGGACGCCAAGTTCGCCGTGTACGACCTCAAGGATCCCGGGGCCGCCGAGTCGAAACTGAATGCCGCCTTTCACCAACTCAGGAAGACCGAAGCCGCCGTGAACGCGTTCAAGGACGCCGTGGAGGAGCTCGCGGCCAAGTACTACGTCTCTCCATCACCGGGCGGATGAGGGGTGAAGGGTCCCTCGCAGGCCAGCGCCGTCGCCTTGGAGGAACTCGGTGAAGGGATACGGGTGAAGGTGCGCTCGGATTCGATCCGGTTCCTGATACACGATCTCATCGAGGTCGACGTCGACACGCGCGAGTTCGAGTCCATGCTGTCCTCCGTGTTGTCGAAGGCCGTGAGGAGACACGTTGACGTGAGCGTCGAGGGAACCCGCGTCCTGGCCCCCGTCCCTCGGGACCTCCTTCTCGAGGTGACGTCCTCCGTGGTATCCAGGTTGGCCGGGGAGAGAGGTAGGAACATCCACACGGGTAGGAGGATGATCTACATCTCGGAGCCTCTGGGGATACCGTTGGTGGGCCACACGGCGTTCGGCCTCATAGATAGAGGGACCAACGTCATCCAGGTGAGACCGATCTCCGGGTGCAACATCAACTGTATCTACTGCAGCGTCGACGAGGGGAGGTTCTCGAGGACCAGGTGGCGGGACTTCGTGGTGGACCCGGAGTACCTGCTCAAGGTCTTCGACGAGGTGGCAGGGTTCAAGGGTGGAGGTCTCGAGGCTCACATCGACGGTCAGGGCGAACCCGCCCTCTACCCGTTCCTCGTGGACCTCGTGCAGGGGTTGTCGGAGCATCCCAACGTGAAGGTCGTTTCCATGCAGACGAACGCGTTATCGTTAGACGAGAGGACCGTCGAGGAGCTCGCGGAGGCCGGCTTGGACAGGTTGAACGTGAGCGTCAACTCGTTGGACGAGAGGAAAGCCAGGGCGATGGCGGGGAGTAGGGATTACGACCTCGAGCACGTCAAAGGGATCGTCGAGTACGCCGCCGGTTCCACGGAAGCCGACGTGTTGGTGGCGCCACTGTGGTTGCCCGGGTTCAACGACGAGGACATCGTTGAACTCATCGATTGGGCGGTACGCGTGGGGTGCGGGCAACGGTGGCCCGCTTTGGGTATCCAGAACTTCTTGGAGTATAAGTTCGGGAGGAGGCCCAAGTTCCTGCGTAAGGTCGTGGACATGAAGGAGTTCTACGCTTGGTTGAGGAAGTTGGAGAGGGAAACCGGCGTCGAACCGCTCGTCCTCCGGCCCGAGCACTTCGGCACGGAGCCCAGGAGGCCCCTTCCCAAACCGTTCCGTAAGGGCGACGTGGTCGAAGTCGACATCGTCTGCGAGGGGAGGCTGAGAGGTGAGATGATAGGGGTGGCTTCGGGGAGGGCCGTCGCGGTGGCCGACTCAGCGAACGTGTTAAAGCCGGGGGATAGGGCCGAGGTTAGGGTCGTGAGGGACAAGCACAACGTGTTCGTGGCCGTGCCTTCGGGTCGGGGGTGATCGTTTGGCGGAGGAGAAGGAGATACCGGAGTGGTGGGACAAGGAGTGGGCCGAGTTCAGGTATAGGGGCTACACGCTGGACGAGCTCATGAAGATGCCGATAGAGGAGTTCATAGAGCTGCTCCCAGCCAGGCAGAGGAGGTCCCTGAAGCGCGGTCTACCGGCGCGACACAAGAAATTGCTCCAGAAGGTCAGGCGCGCCAGGAGGCTCCTCAGGAGGGGTAAGAAGCCGCCGGTCATCAGGACGCACTGCAGGGACATGATAATCCTGCCGGAAATGGTAGGGCTCACGATAGCCGTTTACAACGGTAAGGAGTTCAAGGAGGTCAGGATAGAACCCGAGATGATAGGCCATTACCTGGGCGAGTTCTCGAAGACCAGGAAGAAAGTGGAGCACGGAGACCCGGGTATCGGTGCCACCAGGAGCTCACTGTTCGTGCCTCTGAAGTGAATCCATCGGCACCTCCACGGCTATCCCGTACAGGGATATCCTGCCGGAGAGGGTCTGCACGCGCCTGATGACGTACAGACCCACCGACTCCCCCTCCCACCTGACCCAGTACTCGAATTCACCGTCCCAATCCGTTCTCGCGCCCACCCCTTCGACCTCCATCGAAGGACCCTTCTCGAGGAGTCTCATGAGCCTTTCTACCACGGGTTTCGCGTCGCCGGGTTCCGGATCGAAATCGACCGCCAGACCGCTCAGCCCTCGCTCGAGAGCGTCCTCGACGGACGTGGGCCTCCCCGGCACGCTCACGTCCACCAGCGCCTCCGATGAAACCGTCACCCTATCGACGGTTTTGGACTCCCCCTCCTCGCTCCTGTCTACACGGATCTTGGTTATCCGCCTACCCACGGGTGTAGCCTTGAGGGTGCACGAGAACCTGTACCTGGTGTCCCTCTCGGGTCGACCCAGTACCTCGTTCGCGGGCACGTCGAACTCGCTCCTGGTCCACACGTAAACGTCGCACCTGGCCTCGCCCGCATCCAACGGGACCCTCTTCACCGTCGACTCAACCGTCTCCACGAGTTGGGAAGCTTTTTCCGGTCCGAGACCCCCGACTCCCCCCAACACCAGATCCCACACGTCCCGCAACCCGGACACCCCATCGAGGGGTTTGGGAATTGGTGGACGTTCTCCTCGTGAATCCACCGGACGTTACCACGAAGTACCAGCGTTTCCTGGGAATAACGGCCCCCCCGTTGGGTCTGGCCTACATAGCGGCCGTGCTCGAGGAGGCGGGCTACACGGTCAGGATACTGGATTGCCCCGCCTTGGGGATGAGCCTCGAGGAGTTCAGGCGTACAGTGAGGAGGTTGAAACCCGCGATCGTTTCGATCTCGGCCACCACCCCGATTATAAAACAGGCCTACAGGGCGGCCAGGGCCGTCAAGCAGGAGGTCGAGGACGCGCTCGTGTGTCTAGGAGGGTACCATCCAACGTTCATGGACAAGGAGTGTCTGATGGAGTGCGACGCCGTGGACGTCGTCGTCAGGCGCGAGGGCGAGTACACGGTCCTGGACTTGGCGAGATCCGTGGTGGATGGGGATGAGGAACTAGGGGAGATCCTCGGGATCACGTACCGTGACGAGGACGGCAGACCCGTGCGGAACCCCGATAGGCCCCTGATCCAGGACCTGGACACGCTCCCGTTCCCCGCCAGGCACCTCCTGCCCATGGACAGGTACACGTTCTTCGGATCCCGCACCTCCGCCACGACCATAGTATCGAGCCGAGGGTGTCCCATGAGGTGTGAGTTCTGCGCCTCCGCGGCGCTCCACGGCCACAGGTTAAGGG
This sequence comes from Methanopyri archaeon, assembly GCA_013154335.1. GTDB lineage: Archaea > JAADCQ01 > Methanopyri > Methanopyrales > Methanopyraceae > Methanopyrus. Next base: position 11,688 of record JAADCQ010000029.1, on the reverse strand, counting down.
CACACTCCGCCGAGCGTGTCGTCGCCGAGATGCTTCACGTACACGAGCGATACGGCTCGGATATCATCGCGTTCGTGGACGACACGTTCACCTACGATAGAAGAAGGGTCGAGAAAATATGTCGTTTACTGATAGAATCCGGTGTCGACATAACTTGGGGATGCTCCGCTAGGGTGGATACCGTTGATAGGGAACTTTTAGAATTGATGAAAGAAGCCGGGTGTTCAACTCTGTTTTTTGGTGTTGAATCCGGCAGTCAGGAGATACTTGATAACGTAAACAAAGGTTTTACAGTGGAGCAAACTAAGAGGGTTTTCGAGATGTGCAAAGATATAGGGATAATTACCGTAGCGTCGGCCGTGGTGGGGCTACCGGGGGAAACGCATGAGAGTGCTAAGAGGACGATTAAGTTCCTCAAAGAGCTTGATCCTGACTATGCGATAGTGTCGGTAGCTACCCCGTATCCTGGCACTAGATTTTACGAAAGGGCTGAGAAAGAGGGGCTCATAGAGGAGAAATCATGGGATAAATTTACGCTGATGGATCCTGTGATAAGAACGACTGAACTTACTCCTGAGGAAGTGAAAAAATACCAAAAAAGAGCTATGATAGAGTTTTACGTGCGTCCTAGGTACTTGATAAGGATGTTGAGGAGGAACGGGCTGGACGCCGTGAAGGTCGTCGGGACCATGCTGGCGGAGGTGGTCGCGAAGAGGCTCAAGGCGCTGGCCCTCAAACTCCCCAGCCCTAGGTACGATATCCGTCGGAAACGGTCCTGACAACCCAGGCCTCGTAACCTATGGCTTCGAGGGTCGCTGCACACCTCTCGGCGGTCTCTCGATCCTCGAACAGGGCGATAGCACAACCCCCAGTGCCCGCCCCTGTGACCTTGGCCCCTAGGGCGCCGCAGTTCCTGGCGACGTTGACTATCTCGTCGAGTTCCCTCGTGCTCACCCCCAGCGCCGAGAGCAGCCCGTGATTCACGTTCATCAGCGAGCCCATCTTGGACGCGTCCCCTTCGATCACGGCCTCCGACACACCCTCCGCGACGTTCCCTATCTCCTCCATCACACCGTCCACGATCGCCGGGATCTCTTCCCTCAGCCTCTCGACCAACCTGAGAGCCCGAGCGGTGGGTCCGGGTGTCCCGGAGTAACACACCAGGACGTGACCCGGGATCCCCTCTCCCAGCCTTTCGACGTCGTCCCCCTTCACCTTCACCACGCCTCCAAGGGTTACGACCGTCGCGTCGGTCCAGCTCGCCCTCCCTTGGACCCTCTTCTCCACGTTCCTCACGGCCCTCCTGATCTCGTCCCGATCCGGTTCCACGCCGGATAGCCCCAGCAAGGCCACCAAGATACCGCAGATCACCGAGGCGGACGTGCCTAGACCGCTGCCCGGTGGACCCTCGCATCTTATCTCGATCTTGGCGTCGGGATCGGCCCCCATCCGCTCGGCCTCTTTCACGGCTTCGACGAGGTAGGAGAACTCGTCGAGGAGATCCTCGGAAGCCACCGTCCACCGACCATCTTCGGTCCTTTTCACGCGTATACCGGCTTCGAAACCGAAATAACGGGTTGAAATCACGGTGGTGTCGTGAGGCTCCGCGCTGACCTCGGTCCACATGTCCACGGCCGCGGCCACCGCGGGGTGGCCGTACACCACGGCGTGCTCACCCGAGAGTATCACCTTGAGAGGTACCCTCACCTCCATACACGCATCCCCGGGGTCGTGCTGACTCTTGATACTTCCCAAGACGTTGGAACCCGTGGTGGAGAACGAGTACGTGGAGTCCCTCGAGGACCTACACTCGATACTCCGCGAGCTACCTCCGCAGTGGCATGGGGTTATCAGGATCACGGGTAAGATAGAAGGGACCCTCCACGACGTTTTCGTGGTCGTCAAGGGAGGCTCGGTTATCTGCTTGGAGATAGAGAACGTTCAGACGGGGGAGAGACTACAGAACGAGGACGCGCTGCCCAAGGTGGAGTCACTGCTGGAATCGCTGGAGAACGGTGAGATATCCGTCGTCGTTGACGCTCTGGAGGGAGACGAGGAAGATATAGACATGCTAGTAGAGTACAACGATGTCAGTGTAATCGATGAGCCCTTACCGTTAACCGAAGTGTTTGGAGTTGAAATTCCTGAGGAAATTAAGGAGATAGAAGAGGTGGAAGAGATAGAAATTCCTGAGGTTAAGGAGGAAGTTGAAGTAGAAACTGTCGAAGAAGAAATACGTGTTGAGGATGTAGCCGATGAAAAATTTGAAATGATAGGCTCTAGGGACTTCACTAAAGAGCGCGTTGAAGAAATAAAAGAAGAACTTGAATCGATGGAAGCTAGTGACAGAGAAGAGTTACTGAAAAAGTATGGAATAGAGGAGCCGGATGAGTCCTTTGTGGAGGCTATACTGGAGGAGTTTATGGGGATAGAGAGTGATATAAGAGAGCGTATATCTAGGGTTCTAAAAGGTTATGGAATCACCGTATTCAAGCTTGAGGGTAATGTCAGAATGATTCTAGAAGATGATGCAGATGAAGAAGAGATAAAGGAGACGGTGTACGACTTCATGAAAGAGATGGGTATGGATGAAGTCAGTATAGAAGTGGCTCGCATGTCTTCGATAACGGGGACGGCGACGAACGGCGGAGAGCCGGAGGACCGGACGGGGGGGTAGGCTCAGACAACCTTTATAAGTCCGGTGGAAGACCGACGGCGACCGGAAGAGGGGCCCGCAGCTCAGCCTGGACAGAGCGCGGGGCTTCGGACCCCGTGGTCCCGGGTTCAAATCCCGGCGGGTCCGCCAAACCGAGAATCGTTATGAAAACCATAACGATAGACGACCGGGGACGATGACTTGAACGTGGTCGATGCCGTTCCCTTCGACTCCATCTCCATCCTGGGACTCGGTGTCGAGGGGAAAACATGCGCCCTCAGGCTCGCCGAGATGGGGTTCAAGGTGTACGCCTCCGATCTCAGGAAAGATCTCGACGTCTCGGACCTCGAGAACCTCGATAACGTGAAGATAGACCTGGGGCGTCACGACCCGGACGCCATAGCCGAGACCGACGTGGCGTACGTCTCACCCTCCGCTCCCCGTGACTCCCCCGCGTTCAAGGCCGTCGAAAAAGCCGGGGTCCCTCTACTCGAGGACGTGATCACATGGCCCGACGATTCCGACTTCATCGCCATCACGGGTACCAACGGTAAGACCACCACGGTCCTCATGACGTCGTACATCCTCGAGGAGTTGAACGTGGAACACGAGGTGGGAGGAAACGCCGGGGGAGGGTTCGACGGGTACGCAACCCTCTACGTCCTGGCCGAGGCCACCTCACCCGAGGTGGTTGTGTGTGAAGTCTGCGACATGACCCTCGGATACTTCGTGGAGAGAGGCCCCAAGCCGACCGTAGCGGCGCTGACCAACGTCGGTCTCGACCACATGGATCACCACGGTTCCCTGGAGAATCTGATCGAATCGGCCGCCGAGTTTCTCAACGTCGCGGACGTAGCCGTGCTCCGCTGCGACGCCGACCCCGACGCGAAGGTCGCGAACATGGTCGACGTGAGGAAGGTGTGCTACGACCGCCTGGAGATAGACCCTCCGTTCAAGTCGCGCGTTTACAGATGGAACGCCAAGGCGGCCGTCGCGGTTTCCTGCGAGGTGACCGGAAGGGACCCCGATGAACTGGTCGATGTCCTCGAGGGTTTCCGTCCGGCGGACGGTAGGGTGGTGGAACTGATCCTCGACGACGGGAGGGTGGTCGTGGGGAAGACCGACAACCCCTCAGCCTTGGAGTCCGTCCTCCGGGACTTCGGCCCGCTCGAGGTGGTGTTTTGGGGCACCCCCCGACCCGGTGAATGGTTCCGGGTGGAGGGAGTGGGTCGTATCCTGGCGAGACACGGCGTAGAGCGAGTGTACGTGTTCCCCGGCTTATCGAGGGAGACCATCGATGACGTTGTTCGGGAGATGGAGCGGGCTGGTCTCACGGTCGAGGGCGTCGCGGATCCCGAGGAGGTCCCGAACCTGGTCATGGAGGAGTTGAAGGGCGGGGTGAATTCGATCGGGGTGTTGGGGAACGGTCAGGACGTGATCACGTGGATTCAGAAGCGGTTGGAGGAGGCGGCGAAAGAGGTCGTGTTCTGAGCGACCCGAGCCCTGATTAAGCATCGATCTCAGGGTGATCGGGGGTGTCGCGCTTGGCTCCCGTGGAACTGGTTCAGATGGTGGAGGATGTTCCCGAGTGTACCTACTTGATCGAGGGGTACCCGGGGATAGGCATGGTAGGCGTGATAGCGGTGAGACACCTCATCAGGGAGAAGGACGCCGAGCCGGCCTTCATGCTGAAGGTCGAGGACGTGCCGCTGGCCGCCGTGGTGCACGAGGGCAAACCCTACCCTTCCGCCGGCGTTTACGTGGCCGATGACCTCGCCCTCTTCTACGCCGAGTTCCCCGAGATGAGACCCAAGGTGGTCAGATCGATCCCGGAGAAGATAGCGGATCTGGCCGTCGAGATGGGAGTGGAGGAGGTCATTTGCATCGCCGGGATAAGGAAACCGGATCTGGAAGGGGAACCCGAGGTGTACTACGTCGCCACATCGAAGGAGGCGGCCGAGCCTTTCGAAGACCTCGCGGAACCGCTGGAAAAGGGGACGATAACCGGGGTCAGCGGTCCGCTGCTCCTGGAAAGCGACGTCAGGGGGTTGGAAGCGGCCTGTCTACTCGTCGAGACACCCGGGATGTACCCCGATCCGAGGGCGGCCGCTAGGGTCCTGGAGGTCCTCAAGGAGGCCATCGGCGTGGAGGTGGACGTCTCGGCGCTGGAGGAGGAGGCCGACAAGATCGCTAAAAGCGTCCAGGAGGCGATGGAGAGGATGAAGCGTGAGCAGGAGATCGAGGAATCCACGGAGGAGAGGATGTTCGTCTGAACGGAGGGGATGTCACCGTGATCCCGGCCGTGACGGGGGTTTCTCCGAGGGTAGTTGAGGAGCTCTTGGGGCTGGGCGGCACGGAGATGATCGTGCGGAGCGCCAACAACCTGGACGGGATCCTGAGAACGAGGCCCGGTGATGTTCTATTCGTTACCTCAACGGGGAAGAGGGAGGTAAGGGAGGGTACCTTAGGAGTGATCGCCGAGGTAACCGAGGTGGAAGTGGTTAGAGAGGTGCTCGTGGCCTCGTCGGGTGGGGAGAGGTACGAGCGTGAGACCACGGCCGCCAGGGTCAGGTTGAAAACCCTGGGCGTGGGACGCGTGGTGAGGTACGAGAACAAGGGCGTAGGCAGGAGGATGGAGGTAGAGGTGGAGCTTGAGCACGTCGAACCGGAGGCCTACTGAGGCCGTGATACCTCTGGTGATGATCTCCGTCTCCGTGGTAGGGTTGATCCTCGTAGAACAGACCGAGGCCTCCTCCGCCCTCAGGTACGCCAACAGCGTCAGGGCGGCCATGGGATGGAAGCCGCTGCCCCAATCCATGGCCCCTTACGTGGACATGGCGGACGTCACCACCTTCTACTACCCTCCCTTCGTGTTCGTGAAAGTGTTCGAGTTCCCTCTACTCAACGGACCGTCCCCGCCGAGGCTCCCGAGAGGGATCAGCGAGGAGAGAGCCGTCAGGGATCTCGCTAGGTTCGTATCGAGGACGATGGTGTACGACATCGGGGCCGAACCCATGGAGTACACGCCGAGCGTTCTCGAAAGGAAGGTGAAACAGGCGGAAAGGGAGGGGGAGTGGTTCGGAGCCTGCGGGACCGCGGCGTACATGTTCTCGTACTTCTGCAGGAAATACGGTATACCCACTAGGTTCTTGCTCATACTACCGTCCGGGGAGAAACCCGAACGTACCTCCGGCGGCGCCGAGCTCCTGATACTTCACGCTCAGGTCCAGGTCTGGATCGATGGGAGGTGGGTAACCGTCGACCCCACGCTGGGGAAGGTGGGGGATTCGGCCGCACCGGTCGAAGGGTGGGCTTACCAGCACGGGTACGTGATAACGGTCCCACCTCCGACGACGTGGACGGTCGAGACGCAGTGGTTCCCGTTCTGGAAACTTACGGAACCGTTGGCGCACGCTCTAGCGCTTTTCCTGGCCGTTAGGAGTGCTTTTTGAGTATCTCCTCGTAGATCCTCCTGACCTTCTCTATGGTGTCCGCATCCTCCGGCCCCAGGTCCTCTCTCACCCTGACCAGCCTCGGGAACCTGAGGGCGAACCCGGACGAGTACTTCGGGCTCTTTTGGATGTCTTCGAACTCGACCTCGAACACGACCTCGGGCTTGAACTTGACCTTCCTACCCTCCTCCTCGATTATGAGATCCTCGAACATCCTGGTGAGGCGCTCCAAGGTTTCATCGTCCATCCCCGTCCCCACCTTACCAACGGTCAGCAACTTCTCCTTGTTCTCGTCCCAAACCGCCAACAGGTAGGAGCTGATCAAACCTCGGCGCTTGCCCTTACCCCAAACACCACCGACGACGACACAGTCCAGGGTCTCCAGGACGGGCTTCACCTTCAGCATCTTCTTCCCTCGAATACCCGGCGTGTAGTTCGCGTCCAGATCCTTCACCATTACACCCTCGTGGCCCTCCTCCAAGGCCTTGTGGAACATCTCCGCGGCCTCCTCCGGATCACCCGTCACTATCTGCTCGACGACCTCGACCTCACCCTTCCTTTCCTCGACTATCTCCTCCAGGGCCTTTCTCCTCCTCTTGAACGGCTCGTCCACCAGCGACTCACCGTTCACGTACAGACAGTCGAACAGGTGCAACTCCACCGGGATCTCCTTCCTGACCTTGTCGATGTCGTACTTCCTCTTGATCCTGTGTAGGAGCTCCTGAAACGGTCTAGGTTTACCGGTTTCTGGGTTTATCGCGACTGCTTCACCCTCCAGTATGTAGTCCTCCGCCTTGACGCAGTCCCTCACGGCCTCCACGACGTCGGGCAGCGCGTGCGTTATGTCCTCGATCCTCCTCGTGAACACGCGGATCTCCTCGCCGTCGCAGTGGATCTGAACCCTGGCCCCGTCGAGCTTCGGTTCCACGGCCCCGACGCCGCCGACCTCGGCGAGCGCCTCCTTCACGTTCCTCGCCGCCTGCGCCAACATCGGCTTCACGGGCCTCATCGGCTTCAGATCGATCTTCCTCAGGCCTTCCTCACCCTCGGTCATGGCAACCTTGGCGACGAGACCGATGTCGTTGGACAGCATGTGCGCGCGTTCGACGAGTTCCTTGCTCACGCCGAACGCCTGGGCTATCGCCTCCTCAACGGTGTTCTCCCTGACACCTGTCCTGAGTTCCTCGAGCACCTGCCTAACGAGGTACCGCGCCTCCTTGGGCTCGGCCCTGGCCAGCAGACCCATCATGAGACGCATCTTCCTCTTCATCGCTCCCTCTCCTTCGGTCTCCGCGATCCTCTCGAAGGTGGCGTGAACATCCGCCCCCACCTTGAGCGGTTGATACCCGGTGAGGGTGGCCGTCCTCCGCTTCGACAGTAACCTCTCGGCGGCCAACCCGAGATCGCCCAGTTCCTTGAACAGCCTCTCGACCTCCGACTCGGGGACCCCGGCGGTCTTGGCGATGATCTTCCGCATGAGCTTGGTACCTATGCCGAGTTCCCTCGGGTCCCAACCCGGGAAAACCTGGTTCGAGAAGTACACGGCCACCTTGTCGACGACCTCGGGCGGGCACTGCCTGAGGAACTGGGCTATGAGGTTGATCTTGGTGCGCCTGGAAGACACCTTCTCCAACCTCTCGAAGGCCTCGGCCAGGGACCTGTAGTAAACGTCCTTCCCGTCCTCCGTGACCTCCACCTCGAAGACCTCTCCCTTCCTCTCCACGTCCTTCTCACGCTCCTCCTCGGTCTCCCGTGGCGTCTCCTCAGACACGTCCTCCCTGCCCTTACCCCTGGACCTGGATGGGGTCGAAGATACGAAGAAGTCCAGCGTCCTGCACTTCGGTACGGGAGCCATCGCACCCACACCCCGTCCGCGGGAGTACGGGCTTATGGTGATGGTGGAGAACGTGATCAAGGTCTTACCTACGATGGAGACGGAGGACTTCAAGGTGTTGAGGGCGATAGAGGACGGTATGAGGACGCACGAGTGGGTCCCCTTCGACTGGCTCCTGGACAGGACAGGGATGGACGAGAAGGAGCTGGGATACAGGCTGACGAGGTTGGACAGATGGGACATGATCATCAGAACGAGGAGGCAGGAGGTGGGGTACCTCGGGTACCAGCTCAGGCCCGAGGGTTACGACGCTTTGGCCCTCAAAACCCTGACGGACCTCGGCGTGCTCGAGGGGATGGGGCCGGAGTTCGGCGTCGGGAAAGAATCCGACGTCAGACTCGGCATATCACCCACCGGCGTGGAATTGGCGGTCAAATTCAACAGGATAGGTCGAACGAGCCTCACCAAGATCAAGAGGTACAGGGAGTACGTCAAGGACAAGCGTCACATCTCGTGGCTCTACGTGAACAAGCTCACGGCGGAACGGGAGTTCGAGGGCCTCCTCCACCTGTACCCGGAAGGCGTCCCGGTGCCGAGACCGGTGGCACAGGACAGGCACGTTCTGGTCATGAAGAGGTTCCACGGGAAGGAACTCGCGGAGAGGGACGTGGACGATCCGGAGGCGGTGTTCGAGGATATTTGGGATGCCTACGAGATGGCGCTGGAGGTAGGGGTGGTGCACGGGGACCTCAGTCAGTTCAACGTGGTGGTCACCGACGAGGGGGACGTTCTTCTCATAGATTGGACGCATTGGGTCGAGGTGGACCACCCCTCGGCGGAGGATCTGATCAAGAGGGACGTGCGCGTGGTGTGCGATTACTTCAGGCGCAGGTACGGGCTGAAAGTCGACGAAAGGGGGCTCCTGAGGAGGCTTCTACCCCGATGAGGATGCTTACGGGGTCCGATCGGTGAGGAGGGCGCCGCGTTGCCGAGGGGTTTACGGTCAACTCGAATTCAACACGGGTGATTTCAGGAAACGGACTTAAAAACGATCCTCGTGACCCACCGGGGGTGACGCAGGGCATGCCCATCGAGATCGACCAAGACGCCTGCCTGTTGTGCGAGGCTTGCAACGCCGTCTGCCCGACGGACGCCGTGCGGAAAAGGGACGACGAAATGGTCCACTGCGTCACATGCGGTGCCTGCGCCAAGGCCTGCCCGTTCGACGCCCTGGTTCTGGAGGACCTCGAGAGGGAAGTGGACGGCGAGAAGATAGAGGTCAAGAGGATCGCCAGGAGACCCGACGAGTGCGTCAGGGACGACCCGCCCCAGTGCGGCCAGGCTTGCCCGATGGACATGATCTACCTGGACGACGAGTACCCGTACATCCACGGGTTCTGCGTCATGTGCCTGCGCTGCATGGACATCTGCCCGATAGACGCCATCGGTGTGAAGGGACAGATACCACCGAAGTCGGAGGCGCCGGAACACCCGGAAGACAAGGAGATGTACGTGCACCCGGACAGGTGCGTCGGATGCGCCTACTGCCTCCAGGTATGTCCGGTCGGTGCCATCAAGATGGAACCGACCGACGTGGAGTTCTACAAGACCGAGGACAACAACTGGACCCCCGTGTACGTGGACCCGGACTCGCTGGAGCTGAAGAGGGGTAGGAGGGTCGCGGTGATAGACGACGAGAAGTGCACCGCTTGCACGCTGTGCGCCCAGGTCTGCCCGTGGGGAGCCATCACATCCTCGAAGGAGATCCCGTCCCAGGAGAGGGAGGTGAAGAACGAGGTCGACGAGGAGACGTGCGTAGGTTGCGGGCTTTGCGTGGACGTGTGCCCGGGCGATCTGATCAAGATAGAGGGCGGAGTGGCCAAGGTGCCCGAAAAGTGCCCCGCGTGCAAGCTGTGCGAGCGCGCCTGTCCCGTCGACGCGATCTCCATCAACGTATCCTACGAGAGGACGGGTGAGATGGAGTGATCTCTCCCCCTTCCCCTCCACCGATATCGTTATGAGAAACGTAACGAAGGGGCCCCGAGGGGCCCAACTTGAAGGTAGGCACGTACGAGGTCGACGGGAGGTACGTCCCCGCGGTGTTTCACCCCGAGTCGGGCACCGTGACGGTGTACCAGGGCTCGACCGTGGAGGAACTGCTCGAGGCGGCGACGGCGGGTGAGACACCGGGGACCGAGGGCGAGGAGATGGAACTCGACGAAACCCGGGTGGGGCCACCGGTCCCGAGACCACCTAAGCTGATATGTTTCGGACTCAACTACAGGGAACACGTGGAGGAACTCAAGGAGATGGGTATGACGCTCCCTGACGAACCCGTTATGACGATGAAAGCGCCGACGACCGTCATAGGTAACTACGACACGGTCCTGCTGCCCAGGGACGTCGGACGCGTCGATCACGAGTTGGAGTTGGCCGTGGTGATAGGGCGAAGGTGCCGCAAGGTGACGCCGGACGAGGCGAGGGAACGGGTGGCAGGATGCACCGTCATCAACGACGTAACCGCGAGGGACGTCGAGAAGAAGGAAGGCCAGTGGGTCAGGGCGAAGAGCTACGACACGTTCGCCCCCCTCGGCCCCTGGGTGGAGACGGAGGTTGACCCCACCGAGGGGCTGGACATGACCCTGAAGATCAACGGGAGCGTCAGACAGAGGGGCAACACCGCGGACATGGTCAAGGACCCGTACGAGCTGGTCTCGTTCACTTCCCACGTTATGACGCTGGAGCCCGGGGATGTGATAGCGACGGGGACACCACCCGGTGTCGGACCGATGGGACCGGGAGACAAGGTGGAGCTCGAGATCGAAGGCGTCGGCCGTTTGATACATCACGTGGAATCGGAAACCGGCAGGTAAGAAACGATTCGAACGGTTATTTATCCCACCCGCAAGGCGGGCACCGGGGTACGCCGATGGAGAGGGAGGAAATAGTCAGGTACATCTTGGCGGCCGTCAACGAGGCCCTTTACACCACCCTGGGCGACGAAAGGGTCGTCGTGATGGCGACGATCGGCAGGCGCCTCGCTAACGTCCTTATGGAGGCGGGCATCGAAGACCTTAGGGAATTACTGGATGCCCTGTTAGGCCCGTCCTACGAGCTGGAAGAAACGGATACCGGATGGGTGATCAGGGTCGAGGATTGTCCCATATGCCCGGGCACCATACTGGCGGAAAGAGGGGTTCCGCGCGAGTGTATCCTACCCGCGCTCCTCGAGGAGTTCCTCACCGCCATCGGCGATTATTCCGAGGTCAAGATAGAGCACGAGAACGAGGAACCCTGCAGGTGCGTTTTAAGGGTGGAGAGGTTGGGAACGCGTCGGTAATCCTGTCAGTCATCATCGGCCGGGGAAGCCTCGGCAGAGGCCGGTCTCCCCATCACGGATCGGGGAGGGGGACAACAGACCCAGATCCACGAGGTACTCCGGCTTGGACAGGTGCCTTCTGGCCACGGGAGGAACCTCGTAAATAACTCCCTCAGCGACCTCCCTCGGCACCTCTAAACGCACCGCCTCCCCCTCGCCCACGCTATTACCGCACCTCCTACACCTGAACCCCTTCCCCCTACCCACGGACTTCATCGTGACACCGCAGCGCCCGCACACGGGGTTCCTGACCTCCTCCATGCGTTCCAACTCGAGCACCATCAACTTCTCCACGTTCACAGTCCGTGGATGTTTAGGAGTCTCAGGTTTGAGCGCCCCCGCCACCCTGATGACGTCCCCCGGAACC
>JAADCQ010000067.1 GCA_013154335.1 Methanopyri archaeon | reverse complement strand
TGTCTCGAGGCGTTTCCCGGGCTCGAGGATGCTAAGAGGGCCGTCGTCGGGTTCAGCGGTGGGAAGGATAGCCTCGTGTGTGCGTTAGTGTCGTCCACGCTGTTGAGGGATAGGTTCGGATGGGACGTCGAGTTGGTCACCGTGGACCCGATGATCGGAGGTAGGCACCTTTGGAGGCCCTTCCTGAGCACGCTGAAAGCGATGGCTGACGCCCTGGGTGCGCGGTTCGAGTACGTGAAGCTCGACGTCGACGTCGAGAAAACGGCCCGTTCGCGGGACAGCCCCGTCTGTAAGGTGTGTTCGGCGTTGAGAAGGAGGGAATTGGCACGCAGGGGCGACGTGATCCTGTACGGCCACACCGCGGAGGATGCCTTGGAGACGCTGTTGTTGAGCGCCTCGAGGGCCAGGGGGGCGGGTACGTTTCCCCCGGCGGAGGTTTTGGAGGAGGACGACGTGTTCGTGTTGAGGCCGCTGTACTCCGTGAGCGAGGATAGGACCGAGCGCGTGTACGGGCGGTTCTTGGGCGTGACCGGGTTGGATAGGGTGGATCCGGGATGCCCTCATTCGAAGTACTCCGGTGGTACCCCTAGGGCGTTGGTTAGGGAAGTCATCGACGCGTGGAAGAAGAGGTTCCCGTTGAGGGATGAGTTCGTGGTAGAGAACGCGGCCCGGGGACTCGGGAGGATGGCATTGGCGGACGTCTCCTCCCCGCTCAGGGATGAGCTGACAAGACACCTCTGAGGATTTAACGGGGTTCAGGTTCGGGTACATCCGAGGGTAGGAGGCCACCGTGTGCAACGGGATGACCGTGAGGGACCGAAGCCCCGGCTTCCCCGCCCGGGGTGAGATGGAAATGAGCCCCGGGTCGGCTACGCCGGGGTACAGCCGATGAAGGGCCCGGGGGGACGGCGGCGGGACAGCGCGTCGCGAGGGTTGAGGGTCTTCCCGAACCGATGACCCCGCCGCTTCATCCCGGGCCCACACTCAGCCCGAGTACCGTACATCATCCCCTTCGGGTTCAGGTGCGTACCGGGGTCTCATCACCTGGCTCTCGTCCTGATGCTCGGGATGTCGAGCAGGGTCTTCAGGTCGCTCATGTACAGCTCCCTGATGTCATCGATCCCTAACTTGAGCATCGTCAGCCTCTCTACGCCGAGACCCCAGGCCAGGCACGTGACGTTCTCGTCGAACCCTAACGGTCTGAGCACTTCGGGTCTGAATATCCCGGCTCCTCCTAGTTCCACCCAGTCACCCTTCTCTTCGAAGTAGACCTCCGGTTCCACCGATAGTACCGTGTAGGGGAAGTAGGCGGGTCTGAACCTAACCTCTTCGAACCCCATCCTCCGGTAGAACTCCTCGAGTACCCCTAGGAGTTCCCTGAAGGACACGTCTTCGGCGAGGATTATGCCCTCACACTGGTGAAACTCGGGCAGGTGCTTGTAGTCGATCGTTTCACGGCGGTACACCCGCCCCACGGAGAACGCCTTGACGGGAGGCCCTTCCTCCTCGTACAGTTTTCTAACGGAAACGGCCGTGGTGTGGGTCCTGAGTACGGTTTTTCTGGCCACGGACTCGCTCCAATCGTACCCCCATCCCCGGGATCCCGTGTCTCCACCGTCCTCGTGAACCGCCTTCACCTCATCTACGACCTCGTCCGGGGGTAGCCTCGCCGTGTCGGGCTCCTCGAGGTAGAACGTGTCCTGCATCTCCCTGGCGGCGTGATCCTGCGGTTGGAATAGAGCGTCGAAGTTCCAGAAGCTGGACTCGACCAGCGGCCCCTCGACCTCGACGAAACCCATCTCCAAGAATATCCTGCGGATCTCGTCTATCACCTCCTTGAGCGGGTGTTTCTTGCCCGGGTACCTCGGAGCCACCGGAGCTTTGACGTCGTAGGGCTTGAAGTCCTTCTCCCTCCACTCTCCCGACTTCAGGACCTCGGGGGTTACGGCCGTGATCCAGTCCTTTCGCAGGACTTCCTCGGCGTACGGCAGGGCTTCCTTGCCCTTCTCCGTCAGCTCCGCCCTGACGATCTCCCTGTCCTTGACGTCGAGTATCTCTCCTCTACCTGAGAGCTCCCTGAGGGCTTTTTCCACGGTTTCCTCGTCCTCGCCTAGGGCTTCGGCGACCTCCCTCGCGGTGGCCTCCCCCAGCTCGGACAGGGCTTCGAGGACGCGTTGATGGACGTCGTCGGGTTCCCCTTCTACCAGGGCCTCTACGATCCTTTCACCGTCCTCGTCCGTCCTTATCCTGACGTATCCCTTCCGTTTGGCCCACCCTAGGGCCGGCCCTAAGACGTCGCGCGGGATTTCCCTCGCGAGGTCCGCGAGTTTCACCGATCCCCCGCGTTCGAGCGCGGTTTCGAGGATCCTGAGTTCGGGGAGTCCCTCTTTGACGTACGACTTCCCTTCCGGTCCTAAAACGTAAACTGTTTCTGAATCTTTGCCACGTTTCACCAGGCCTCTGCGTTCCAGCCAGTAGAGGGATCTGTGCACGGGGCCCTCGTCGTACCCCGTCTTCTGGGCTATCTCCCCCACGGTCGCGGGTCCCTCGCTCAGGGTTAGTAGCACGCGAAGGTCCCTGTCCGACAGTTTCTCCACGATCTCCTCGACGTCCATAGGTTGACCCCTGGTGGGGACCCGTCGTGATCGTCAAAACGATATCGAGGAGTGAGGCGGGGTAAACCCGGCCGGGCTCACGGTGGCCCCGCTTCAGGGGATCTCCCCCGGCCAGGTGTGGCCCGGGTATCCGCGCCGCCCGGTCATCGGGTCCCCTTCGGGGTCGTCCTCCCGGACGTCGGCTGGGCCCGGGCCCGTGTGTCGTACTCGGACGCGCGTTAAAGCCGATTCGGGGTGATCGCGTTGATCGTCAGGAGGTTCGATCATTGGGGTGGGTCGCTGTACGCGCACGTGTCGGTGGTCCTCGGTGATCCGGAACCCGTGATAGATACCGAGGTGAAGGACACCGTCGTGCAGGCCGTTAACGTGCGGTTCGCGGACGCTCCCACGCTCATGGGGGCGCTCGCCAGGACTTTCCTGTGTTTGGAACGGGGATCGTCGCCCGCCGAGAAACCCGACGTGGCGTTCCTGATCCACCTGTCCGGGGAGCGAAGCTTCCGGAGGGCCCTCGACGAATGCGCCCCTGAAGGCGACGAGTTCGTGCTAGTCGTTGGTGGGAGGGAGGAGGAGCGCGTGAAAGAGGTTTTGAGCTCGCTCCCAGACTTCGACGTGATCGAAGAGTTCCCTGAAAAAGAGGAGATCAGGCGGGAGAGGCTGCCCCGCGTCTCGCTACCGTCGCTGAAATGAGCAGGGCCGTGGGGATGAGTAGCGCCGAGAGCGGTGTCTTCACCGGGATCTTGGCCGGTGTGGACGTTTGAAGGTCGGGTACGTAGACGGGGGTTACCGTTCCGAGCACGGGTTGGACCAAGTTAGCGGTGGAGGGGAGGGTAACGTCTAGGTCCTGGGCGGCGGTCGTGAGCGAGAGCGTTCTCCCGGTCACGACCCCCGATAGGGGGATGTCGTACGGGGTGCCTGGACCGATCAGCAGCAGGACGCCGCCCGGCGCCGTGCCCGATATCTCGAGTTCACCTGTCTCGGACTGAATGGTTACGTTCACGGTGGCTCCTCCCGCCGTAACCGGGATGACCTGCTTTACGTTCTCTTGGGACAACCAGTTCTTGATTTTATCCACCACGTAGCCTTGTATGAAATTAGCCGCTACCGGACATACGACTATGGCCGCACCCTTGTTGGCGTACAACGGATAACCTTGAAGCTCGACCGTTTGGGAATTCTGTGGAGGTATCACCGGAAACGAGTACTTGTTGACCACCTCTATGTATTGGGACGCGGCCTTGACGGCATCCGCTAGATCGCCGTTATTTATATCATTGGATATAGTGGATATAACATTTAAATCCGATGGTTTAGATATCGTTAAATAACCATCTATTATTATGGTATTAAATACATTATCCGTCTGAGATCCACTTTGAGCGGAGTCCGATACCGTTATGGAGAATTCTCCATTCCCTTGGTTATTAAGGGATGGCTGAACGTAAGTTTCTTGGCTCAGATCTGGGTAGTCATATCTGTAAACTACTTTAACAGGCATGTTAAACATATCAACGAATTTTTTAAGCCCAAAGCTCAAGAATATGTGGGCTTCAGGATACATCAACTTAAACGTTAGTGTAACAGGTTGTGTCGGATTACTCACCAATTGTTGTAGAACAGAAGGTAAAGCACTCTTGTTGACTACAGTTGGAGTACCACTTAAGTATAGCTCGACTGTTAAGTTGAAACATTCCACGTTTAACGTTCCTATGTTGCCTATTTTCATTAGTTCACTTAGCGCATCCTTTACGTTACTTAGTTTAGATACTACTTGATCGTACATATCCTTAAAGTAAGTATAAGCTATTTGGTATTGTGGAGGGACTTGAATAGATGTGGTTACTAGCCATCCTAGCATCTCGGATAGATTTTCCACGTTGGTTATTGTATCGCTTAAGGTATCGGTTTGTGTCGGGCCTGTTAGCGGGTACCCCGTGTAGTACAGGTAAACGTCTAGCGGTATTGAATTACCGTAGTCATCCTTGTACGTCACACTTATCGGGGTGGGTTTGGTACTTGTTGACGTGGATATGTAACCTGATTGGTACAGCTGTGATACGTAGTTGTTGAACTCCGAGTTGTCCGCGAGGACGGGGGCCGTCAAGGTGAGGACGATCGCCAGTCCGGCGATCGGTACCCTCACGGTTCATCATCTCCCCAGCGATTGTCTCACTCTTCTTAACGGAACGTCTTCTTCCCTCCCGGGACCTGTACCGGGACGGCGGGGAAAGAGTTCTTCGGTGTCGAGCAGGTCGAAACCTTGGAAGTCGGAGAGGTCGACGTCCTCCTCCTTGAGGCGCTCCGATATCTTTTCCAGCCTTTCCCTGGCCTCGGCCCTGGACCTTCTGCTGCGAAAAATCGATAGAAGGCGGTCGAGCAAGCCGGGCGACCCCCGCGTCGTCCGTTTACCGGGTTGTAAAAACCTGACCGTGGGGTGGTTCTCTTGGCCGAGGAGATGGAGAGGGTCACCTCGGAGGAGCTGAAGGAGACGGGAGGTAAGACCAGGGAGGAGCTCATCGAGGAGGCCGCCGAAGAGGTGGAGATGACCGAGGCGGGTAGGATCGAGAGGACGGACTACGCCGTTTGCTCGGCGTGCGGTGGTCCGATAGCGCCGGGTGAGAAGGCGGTGTCGCACCCGTGTCCGAAGTGTGGGGAGGTAGTTATAACCAGGTGTCAGAAGTGCAGGAGGCTGGGTAACAGGTACCAGTGCCCCAACTGCGGCTTCATTGGGCCTTAGGGGGCGATCGGTGTGTCGGACGTTCTGGTCGTGATGAAGGTCCTGCCCGAGGACGTGGAGGTGGACATGGAGGAGCTTGAGGAGGCCGTCGTCGAGGCGTTGGAGGCGCTGGAGATAGTGAAGAGCGTGGAGGGTACGGAGACGGAACCGATAGCGTTCGGGTTGGA
>JAADCQ010000009.1 GCA_013154335.1 Methanopyri archaeon | reverse complement strand
ATGTCGAACCCGACTCTACTCGATAATTCATCGTTTATGATTATATATTATGTGTAATCCTAAGGGTGAGTTGAGTGTTTTCTTCGTGTAAAAAAGTCTTGTTCGGAGGTGCCCCTTAACGGGGAAATTAGTCGGTAGAGTGTAATGCGGATGCGACGTGTTCTGGTTTTATTACTCCCTTTTCGGTGATTATGGCATCGATTAGTTCCGGTGGTGTTATGTCGAAGGCTGGGTTTAGTGCTGGTACTTCGTCGGGTGCTATTTTTACTCCTCTTACGGTTTTGACTTCTTCTTCGGGTCGGTGTTCGATTGGGATGTCATCGGCGGTTTTGGCGTTTGGGTCTATGGTGCTTGTGGGTGCTGCGACGTAGAAGGGGATGTCGTGTTCGTGTGCTAGTAGGGCTATCTGGTAGGTGCCTATCTTGTTGGCGACGGAGCCGTCGAGTGCGATGCGGTCGGCTCCTACGATGACGGCGTCGATCTCGCCCTGGGTCATGACGTATCCGACGGCGGTGTCGGGGATGAGGGTGACGGGGATGTTGTCGCGGTGGAGTTCCCAGCAGGTTAGTCGTGCGCCTTGTTGGACGGGTCGGGTTTCGGTGGCGATGACGTGGACGTTCTTGCCCTGTTGGACGGCGGTTCTGACGACGCCGAGGGCGGTGCCCCAGTCGACGCAGGCGAGGGCGCCGGCGTTGCAGTGGGTGAGTACGGTGCATTCGTCGGAGTCGGGTAGGAGTCGGGCTCCGTGTTCGCCGATGCGTTTGTTGGTTCGGACGTCTTCTTCGAGTATGCGTTGGGCCTCTCGGCGTGGGTCGTCGGTGCGTTCCATGCGGTCTAGGGCCCAGTGGAGGTTGTAGGCGGTGGGTCGGGTGTTCCTGAGGCGTTGGACGGCTTTTCGGGTGTCTTCGCCGCGTTCGTGGGCGAGCCATACGCCTAGGGCGGCGACGGCTCCGATGAGGGGGGCTCCTCGTACGCGCATGTTCTCGATGGCTTCGGCGGCGTCCTCGTGGGTTCGGCAGGTGCGCCATACCTCTCGGTCGGGGAGTTGGGTTTGGTCCAGGTAGTCGAATTCGGCCTCGTCCCACCTCACTCGAAGCGTCAACGATTTGAATTCGGACAAGCCGATACCCCCGGGTTGTGGGGTCGATCGCTCGGGTTCCGATGACCGGATCGGGATGGCCGAATCCCGTATGAGGAGCGGGTTATGAGGGGAGGGACGTTTGCCGTTGGTTCGTCGTGTTTCGAGGGCTCAGGACCTGCGTTTGTTCGATAGGATCAAGCACGTGGTGGTTACGCCGCATTTCGTGTCGTATTATCTTTTCACGGTTACGAACGAGAGGTTGTACAGTTTGGGTGTTCAGGCGGTTAAGAAGGTGTTACGTAATCCGCCGCAGGGTTATACGGTGATCGATTTCACGATGGATGATACGGATGGGAGGATCTTGGCGAAGGACGGTGAGCCGGTGGTCATCGAGGTGGATGGTAAGCCTGGGGTTCCGGAGGATGCTAGGGTGAAGTTGGATCTCGGTGGTGTTCAGGTGTGTGTGGAGCCGGGTTCGATACTGCCGGGTGATACTTACGTGGGTCCTGAGGATGTGATTGCGAAGGCTAAGGTGTATGAGGCTCGTGGTATCACGCATACTGATCATAACGTTAGGATCGCTGGGGCGGCTTTGATACTTTCGACGGCTATGTCGGAGGAGATGTTGGAGAAGTTGCAGGAGTTGGGTGAGATCCCGGAGGAGGTTCATTTCGGTAAGGTTTCGTACGAGGAGGATGTCGAGAGGATCAGGGAGGAGAGGGGTTAGAGTCTTCTGACGTCTTCCATCTCGGAGTACTCGTACAGGGTTTTGGTGGGGTAGGTTTTCACGCTGATGCCTCTCTCCTCGAGCAGGGCCACGGGTACGAGCCCGCCGTAGGCCACGACGCCGAAGCTCTTGGGTGGTATGGGGATGCCGACGACCTCGCCCTCGACGGCGGGGACGTCGACTATGGCCCTGATGTCGGCTTTTTCGAGGGCTTCCTTGACCTTCTTGACGTCGGATCTGGCGGCCCAGGGTACGTACCTCACGTTGGTGGGGATCCTTCCGGTGCCGGTTTCGATGTAGCCTTCGACGTCGGTCATGCCCCTGGCGACGAAGACGTGTAGGGGGTCGACGGTGGATCCGGAGTACTCGATGTACTCGACCATGCCGAGGGGTTCTCCGTCCTCGAAGTGGAGGAGGCCGCCGCAGAGGGGGTTGACGGGTACGCCTTGGTTGAGTAGGACGCCGTCGACGGTGACGGTGCAGACGGTGAGGACGGCGACCTCGTCCTGTTCGAGTTTTATGCCGTTGACCTCCTCGCCTTCTTCGATCGCGACGAAGGGGCTGGGGCCGACGCCGGCCTTGTAGGTTTCTTCGACGGCGGTGAGGAAGTCGTCGAGGTCGTCCTTCTTGACGATGGATACGTTGCAGACGACCTTTCCTTCGGCCTCGAAGGGGTCGAAGTCGCAGAGGTAGGCCATCTCCTCTATCACGGAGATGTACATGCCTACCCTTTCCCTGGAGGTTCTGACCTTGAGGACGTAGCGGCCTTTGTCGGTTATGACGGCTCCTATGACGCGGTCGTTCCTCCTTATCCTCTCTATGAGGCCCCTTTCCTCCATGCGTTGGAGGTGGTACCGGATGGATCTCGTGCTGTACTCCTTGCCGAACCTGCGTTTGAGTTCCTCGACTATGCGGCCGGATCCCATGGGTTCGTCGGCGTCGTCCAGGACCCGGAGGATGAGGACCTCGGGGTCCATCGTTATTTACCCCGTAACGATAGCGGGAGGGAGGGGAGAAATAGGTTGCGGAACGGGGGTGCCGGTGGGGCGTTCAGTACACGATGAACTTCCTGACCTCCCACTTGGTGACCCTCTCCCTGTACTGGGCCCACTCCTCGTACTTGAGCTCGAGCCACTGCTCGACGATGTGGTCGGTGAAGGCGCTCTGCACGACCTCGTCCTCCTCGAAGGCCTCGAGGGCTTCCTTGAGGTTCTCCGGTAGCTCGTCCACGCCGAGTTCCTTCCTCTCCTTCTCGCTCATCTCGTACAGGTTCTCGTTCACGGGGTCGCCCGGGTCGATCTTGTTCTCGATGCCGTCCACGCCGGCCACCATCATGGCGGCGAAGGCCAGGTACGGGTTGCACGCGGGGTCGGGTGACCTGTACTCGATCCTGGTGGCCTTGCCCCTGGCGGCGGGTACCCTGATGAAGGCGCTCCTGTTCTTCGGGCTCCAGGCGATGTACACGGGGGCCTCGTAACCGGGTACCAGTCTCTTGTACGAGTTCACGAGCGGGTTGCACACGGCGCACAGGGCGTGGGCGTGCTCCATTATGCCGCCGATGTAGTACAGGGCCTCGTCGGACAGGTAGTACTGGTCCTCGGCGTCGGGGTCGTAGAACAGGTTCTCCTCGCCGTCCGGGTCCCACAGGGACTGGTGCGTGTGCATACCGTTACCGTTCTCGCCGTAGAAGGGCTTGGGCATGAACGTGGCGGTCAGGCCGTGCCTGTGGGCGATGGCCTTGACGATCTGCTTGAAGGAGATCACGTTGTCGGCGGTCCTGAGGGCGTCGTCGAACTTGAAGTCGATCTCGTGCTGACCCGGACCCACCTCGTGGTGGCTCATCTCGACCTCGAGGCCGAACTCCTCCATGGCGAAGATGATCTCACGCCTCACGTCCTCGGCCCTGTCCAGCGGGAAGAAGTCGAAGTAACCGCCCTCGTCGTGCGGGACGATGTCCCCGGTCTCGGGGTCCTCCTTGACCAGGTAGAACTCGCACTCGGGGCCGCAGAACATCCTGTAGCCCTTCTCGGCGAGCTCGTTCATCACGCGCTTGAGGTTCAGCCTCGGGCAGCCCTCGAACGGCTTGCCCTCCGGCCAGTAGATGTCGCAGATCATCCTCGCGACCTTACCTTCCTTGGGCCTCCAGGGCAGGATGGCGAACGTGTCCGGGTCGGGTAGCGCGTACATGTCGGACTCCTCGATGCCCACGAAGCCCTCGATCGAGGAACCGTCGAACAGGACGCCCTCGGTCAGGGCCTCCTCGACGCGCTCGGCCGGGATCGCGAAGTTCTTCACGAAACCGTGGATGTCGACGAACTGGAGCCTGAGGAACCTCACGTCCTTGTTCTCGATCTCCTCGACGATCTTGTCGACCTTCTCCTCGTTCTCCTTGACCCTCTCCTTGAAGTCGATCGTGTAAACTTCCTTGGCCACGGGGCAACACCCCGGAATCAGATTTCCGGTAACTCGGGATCGGTGATCGGCCTTCCCGACGCCGTTATAACGGTTGCGGATCCGGTCGTCCGTCTCCGGAAGGGTACCCCAACCGGGGGATGAGAACCGAAGATGAGAGTCCCGACGCTGGCGCTGCTCGCCACGGCCCTACTACTGACACTTACACCCGCCGCCGCCCAGGACCTGACGAACCTCCCGGTCCCGCAGCACGGGGTCAGGGTCGGCGTCTTCGTCTGGGGATCCACCGTCAGGCAGATAGGCGTACAGCAGTTCGTCCAGGACGTCGTTCACACGGGCTTCACCGACGTGGCCATACTCACACGCGGCGTCTCCACGCCCCAGGTCAGGACCGACGTGATATCCGCCGTGTACAGGGAGATCAAGCGCCTTAACCCGAAGATAAAGGTGTACTCCTGGATCGTGGGCTTCCAGACGGCCAACGGCTGGGTACCCCCCTGGGACCCGACGGTCAGGCAACAGATCCTGGAGGCCGTCAAGGCCACGCTCCCGTACTGCGACGGGGTCATACTGGACGACTCTTTCCGGTACTACACTACCGATCCGACCGTCCGGGCCAAGGCCATGCAAGCGATAGACAGCATCGTCGACCAGATATCCAGGATAGTCCACGCGGCCGGCAAGAAGGTGTACTTCTGCCTCCTACCGGAACCGCCCCTCCAGTACTCCTGGGATAGAGACTTCATCGCCAGCGTCACGGACGGTTTCATCATCGAGGCCTACACCGAGTCCTACCACGAACCCAACACGTGGCCCGCTCACGTGTACAGGCTCTACGAGGCCCTGTACCCCGGCAAGATAGCGATAGCCCTGATGGCCCCCTCGGAGTCCGACCTGATCCAGCAGACCGAATACCTCGTACAGGCCGGGTGCAGATGGATCTGGTACTTCCGGTACCTCGACATCATGAACATGGAAGACCTGAAGGAGTACATCCACAGGCTCACCGAACCGATACTGTCCTCGAGCGAGGAACACGAGCACACCACGACCCGAACCACCACCACGACCCAAGTCGTCGTGGTCAAACCCCCGGAGAAACCGAGCCCACCACCGACACCGTGGTGGGAGAGCCCGGAGGTCCTGGCCGCGGGGGCCGTCCTAGCGCTGGCCACGGGGTTCGTCCTGATAACGCACCCGGAACTCATCGGCGACGCCATCAAGGCCGTCGAAACGTTCCTCTCCTCACCCTACGGCGAACTCCTGAAGAAAGCGGTGATCGTGGGCGCGCTGGACTACCTGGCGGCGACCCTCACCGCACAGCTGATACAGACCTGCATGGGACTACTGTCCTGAAGGAACG
>JAADCQ010000071.1 GCA_013154335.1 Methanopyri archaeon | reverse complement strand
TGCACGCGTGCCTGACCTCCACGATCTTACCGTCCTCAACGACCACCTCCAGATCATCGCACAACGTACCACAGAACGGGCAAACCACGTCCTTGATCACTTCCCTCGCCACGTTCTCACCCCCTGTCCCGTCGTTCGAAACCGTTCGGGTACCTCTCCACCTGCGTCGAATGAAAATCAGGAGATAAATGGGGATCGGAAAAAGGGGACTTTATTCGGACTTTAGATACTCCGATCGCATCAGGGAGCTCATGTCCTCGTAAGGTTCCTCGTCCGTGGGCTCGATCTCCACCTTGACTCCCTTGAACCTGGGCATGCCCGTGGAGTCCGTCTCCGGGTTGACGATCCTGTTGACCCAGGGCCCCATGGGTATGAACACGACGCCCGGGGGTGGGACGTCGGTGTCGGCCTCCCTAGCCTCGACGACGATCTCCCCGTACTCGGACTTCACCTTCACTGGATCCCCGTCCTTGATGCCCAGGGCCTGCATGTCGCTCGGGTTGAAGTAGCAGACGGCCACGGCGTTCGGGTAGATGTCCTTGTCCTTGCCGGTCTCTATGGCCTCGCCCTGCCAGATCGTCCTTCCGGATAGGAGCAGGAACTCGGGCAACGCCGCTCACCCCGTTAGGGTTTCACCTCTATCGCGTCGACGGGACAGGCGCGCTCGCACGTGAAGCACGCCTTGCAGAGGTCCTCGTTGACCACGGTCACGGTCCCGTTCACGACCTTGAGTACCACCTCGTCATCCTCCTCCGGACCCTTGCCTCCCCACGCGTTGGGGGAGTTGGCGGCGTTCACGGGGCAAGCCACCACGCAGTTACCGCAACCGTGGCAACGCTCCTCGTACACGGTGATCTCGGGCATTCGGGACACCCCCGACGCTGTCGATCGGGTCGTCGGTTTAAAACCACCGTGAACCCGGGGGGAGGGTCGAGACCGGGGTTAACGACCCTCGCGTTCCAGGTTTTCGATGACCTTCGACCAATCTTCGAAGCGCCTCACGGGTATCAGGTAACCGTCGTCCCCGGGGCCGGCTCCCGGCGGTAGGAGGAGCAGGGCGTCGGTCTCCCGGAACAGCTGGAGGTTGCTGGACACGTCCCTGGGGAGGGCCTCGGCGCGCCCGTCCTCGATCTTCACCCTGGCGATCACGCCGACCGACCTTTTCGCCTTCACGTCGTGATCCGACGTCTTGAACGCCACCACCCGCGGGTCGGCGCCGGCCAGGACCTTCAAAGCGGGAAACACCCAAGTTTCGAAGGTCGTGAGGGCCGAGGTAGGCCAGCCCGGTAGCGTGAAGGCCACGCCGTCCTCGCCTACGGCGAGCCCGAACGGTCTCCCGGGCCTGAACTTTATCCCGTGGACGAACCTGTCGTACAGGTCCGCGAGGACGTTCTTCACCACGTCCTTCCGTCCGACCGACGATCCTCCCGTGAGTACCACCACGTGGGCCTCGGAGGACGCCTCCTCGAGGGCCTCCCTCAGCTCCTTCTCGTCGTCGGGCACGAGTTCCCTCCCGAGGAACTCGACGAAGGGTTCGGACTCCAGCCTGGCCTGGAGAGCGGGGCCTATGCAGTCCGGCACGTCGTAGGGGGATTCCACGTCCCCGGGGTCGGGGACGAGCTCGTCGCCCGTGGTTATCACCGCCACCCTGAGCCTCTCCCTCACCTCCACCTCGTCCACGCCGAGCTCTATCATCACGGCCACGTCGACGGGTGTCACCTCGTGCCCGGCCTCGTAGACGACCTCGCCCTCCTCCACGAAGGAGCCCTTCTCGTCCAGGTTGTCCCCGGGTTCGACCGGCTCCTTCACCTCGATTCCGTCCTCGGTCTCTTCGACGAACTCGACCGGTATCACCGCGTCGGCACCCGGAGGCACGGGGGCGCCGGTGTCCACGTAGGCGGCCTCACCGGGCCCGACCTCCACTTCGGGCTCTCCCTCGCCTATGCGGGACGATCCCACGACCTTCAGGACGGCCCCGGGTTTCGCGTCCTCGGCCCTGACCGCGTAACCGTCCATCGCGGACCTGGTGAAGGGTGGGGACGGTCGCCTCGCCTCGACGTCGGAGGCCAGTATCCTGCCTGAAGATTCGGAAACTTCTACGGTTTCTGATCCTACGGGGGATACGTCCGAGAGTAGCCCGTAGAACTTGGAGGGTTCCGACAGGTCCTCGGTGAACACGAACCCCCGGTACAACCTACCCTCTGGCGACTTCGGCACCCCCGGTCCTCAGGACCTCGAGGGCTTCTTCCACGTCGGACACTCGTACCGTCCTGCCGTTCACCATCACCTCGAAGGTATCGCCCATCCTCTCGGCCTCCCAGGGGTCGTGGGTGACGTAGAGGGTCGGGGCCCCGAAGTCCTTCAGCACCTCCCTCATCTCCGGGACTATCTCGGCCTTCGCGGCCAGGTCCACGTCGGACAGGGGCTCGTCGAGTAGAACCACCTCGGGCTCGGAGAACAGGGCCCTCGCGAGCGCGACCCTGGTGGCGTAGCCCCCGCTCAGCTCGGAGGGCTTGAGGTCGAGGTGGTCCTCGAGGTCGAGCATGTCGACGAGCCTTTCGAACAGTTCCTCGCCGCCGCGTCCGTGTCTCTCGGAGTACCTGATGTTCTCCTCGACCGTGAGGTGGGGGAACAGGGAGGGGTCTTGGGGCACGTAACCGACGTTCCTGCGTTCGGGGGGTAGATGGGTCACGTCTCTATCGCCCACCACGACCCTACCGTCGTGCGGTGTGAGGAGGCCCGCGACGATCTTCAGTAGGGTGGATTTGCCGCTGCCGTTGGGGCCGAAGACGACCCTGATCTCCCCGTCGTCGACCTCGGTCTCGACTCCCTTGAGGACCTCTCTACCCGGATACGCGAACCGTATCCCCTCCAGTTTCAGCGGCACGCGTGAACTCCCCCGATAGGGATCTCACCAGGGCTATCACGGACACGGCGAGGATCATGCAGAAGACGCTGGCCGCTACGGCCACGTCGAAGTCGCCGGCCTCCACCCTCGCGAACACGTACGAGGCGAGGACCTGCGTCTTCCCGGGCACGTTACCGCCGAACATTATCACCGCGGCGAACTCGCTGAGGGACCTCGAGAACGAGAGCAGCGCCCCCCCGAGTAATCCCTCCTTTATCGCCGGTACCACGACCCTGAGGTACGCCTCCCCGGGCTCGTCACCGAGGGTCCTCGCCACGTCCACGAGGTCGGTCCCCAGTTCCTCGACCGCGGCCTGTACGGTCCTCGCGGCGAGCGGATAGGACACGAAGAACATCGCCAGAACGACCGCGACGAGGGTGAACGCGAGGCCGTTCTCACCGAGCCACCAGAAGTACTTCCTGCCGAAGGCCAGTAGGAGCGCGAGTCCGGCCACGGTGTGCGGGAGGGCTATCGGGAGGTCGTTGAGGAAGTCCGCCACCCTGTAAAGCGGGGACCGCCGCTTGAACAGGTGGTAGTAACCGAACCCTATCGCCATGGCGACACCCATCAGGGCGGCGGCCGCCGCGCACAGGACGGAGTTGACCACCGCGGACCAGAAGTACGGGTCGCCGATCGCCTTGATTATCCCGGAGGGCCTGACGTCGAGCACCAGGGCGACGAGGGGCCACACGACGAGTAGGAAGAAGAGCGGTGGGAAGAGGGACTCCACCAGGAGTCCTCTGTCCACTTTCATGCCGGACTCCACCCGTACTTCTCGAATTCTTTTATATGATTAAGGCAGAAGTTCAAGAATTTCTTGGCGGCTTCTTCGTTTCCTCCTTTAATGATAGCAACTCCCCATATTATCGGTCCTGTCAACGAATGAGGGAATACTTGCACTATTGGAATGTGAAAACCAACCGCTGTGCTCCTATATATAAATCCAACATCTACTTGATTATTCTTAACCATCATGGCAACTTGAGTCACGGTGGCGGGCCTAACTTTGAGGTTCCCGTTCGACTTAATTTTATCCCAAATACCCAATTTCTTCAGGGCGTTCTCGGTGTATTGACCGACGGGAGCCTTGGGTGCCGCTACGGCTACGGTAACCCCTGGCTTCGTTATATCGTAAACGTTCTTGATCCCTTTCTTCTCCCCATCCTTAGACACCACCATAACTAGATAGTCCTTTAAGAACTTCCTAGTGTACACTGTTTTACCCGCTTTCTTCAGTTTCTCGATGTACCTCCAGTCGGCCGAGAAGAACAGGTCGCATTTCTGACCTTGGAGTATCTGCTCGGTCAGACCACCGGACGGGCCGAAGCTGAGGACGACGTCGGTGCCGGTCTGCTTCTTGTACTGCTGGGCGAGCGCCGTGAGCGGTTTCTTGAGGCTGGCCGCCGCCAGGACGGTGATCTGGTTCTGGCTGGTCTCGTAGTAACCTATCCCGGCCGCGATCGCGAGGCCGATTATCACGGCGACCGGTAGCGCCACCTTCTTGTCCAACGTGCGACCCCCGATTACCACGTTCGTTCGATTCGTACGGCTGTAGTGATCGGTGCTTAAAAACGGACGCCGTCGGGTGACCGTTGAGCCGAGGTGCACAGGCGACGGGAATTTGGTAAAAGCGGCCGATCCGACGTGACCGGGGGTATGAGGACTGAGCCCGGCACGGAGGGATCCCGATGAGGACAGGCCTGCGTCGCCGACCCCCCGTGTTTGGACGCAGAAGGACGTGACCGAGGGAGGGAAGAGCCTCGTCATCGTCCTCCCGACCGTGGGGTGCAGGCACTACCGCGAGTCCGGCGGTTGCGTCTTCTGCTCGTACGCCAGGGAGGCGCGGGGCGGGGTTACGGGGAGGGAGCTCCTCGAGGTGTTCGATAGGGTGATGGAGACCGTCAAGAGGCCGGACCCGCCCTTCGCCGTGAAGATATTCACTTCCGGATCCTTCCTGGACCCGGAGGAGGTCCCACCCGACGTGAGGAGGGGGATACTGGCGAGGCTCGCTGACGACCCCGACGTGTCCGAGGTGTGTTTCGAGTCCAGGCCCGAGTTCGTGAGGCCGGAGATCCTGGAGGAAGTCGCCGAGGTCCTGGGAGGCAAGCCTTTCGAGGTGGGGATAGGGCTGGAGACCGCGGACGACGGTCTGAGGGAACTCCTGAGGAAGGACGTCACGAGGGAGGAGTTCGAGGAAGCCGTCGAGAACGTGAAAGAAGCGGGCGGGATCGCCAAGGCCTACGTCCTGTTGAAACCGCCCTTCCTGTCGGAGGCGGAGGCGGTGTTGGACTGCGTGGAGTCCTGCCTGTACGCGTGGGATGTGGGGTGCGAGAGGGTTTCCGTGTGTCCCATGACGGTTCACGCGGGGACGCCCGTGGAGCGTTGGTGGCGCGCCGGTCTGTACAGGCCGCCGTGGTTGTGGAGCGTCGTGGAGGTCGTGGTCAGGGTGAAGGAGGAGGCGCCGGACCTCGTGGTGAACCCCGACACGGCCGGCGCCGGCACGCCCAGGGGGCCCTCCAACTGTCGCAGGTGCTCGGGTAGGGTGGCCTCGGCGCTGGAGGCGTTCAGACCGTCCCAGGACGTCTCCGTGTTCGAGGATCTGGACTGTCGCTGTCGGGGATCCTGGAGGGAGGACCTTACGTCAAGGTGATGCGTTCCTTCAGGACAGTAGTCCCATGCAGGTCTGTATCAGCTGTGCGGTGAGGGTCGCCGCCAGGTAGTCCAGCGCGCCCACGATCACCGC
>JAADCQ010000002.1 GCA_013154335.1 Methanopyri archaeon | reverse complement strand
GGCGTCAAGTGTATCAGTCCGGCGAGATCGTGCCCGGCCAACCGGCCCCTCCGATTCAGGGGGAGATTTTCCTCTTGAAGCTAACGATCGTGGGGGCGGGGCCCGCGGGAAGGTACGCCGCCGTGACGGCGGCCGAGAAGGGAGCTGACGTGGTGCTTATCGACGAAAAGGGCGAGAAGGGCGTGGGAGGGAAGTGCCTACCGAACGCCTCCACGCCGCTGGGCGCGTTGGTGGAGGCGGCTCGGATCGTCCTCGCCGCTGGCAGGATCCCCGGTGTAAAGGATCCGGATGTCGATCCGGATGAGGTGTTCGAGGGAGTGAAGAAGGGGATAGAGAGGATACGTGAAGCGCTCCTGGAGGAGGTAGAGTCAGCGGGGGTCGAACTGAAGAAGGCCTCGGCGGAGAGAGTCGAGGAAGGCCCCGTTCTAGTCACGGACAGGGGCGAGTTCGAGTCCGACGCCGTGATACTGTGTACGGGCTCGGAGCCCGTGGTGCCGGACGTAGAAGGGGCGGATTTGGACGACGTTCATCCCGTGACGGACATCGTGTACTTGGAACCGCCATCGAGCGTCGCCGTAGTGGGCGATGAACCCTTCGCGCTGGAGGCGGCTTACGCCCTCGCCGGGCTGGGCGTCGACACGACCCTCCTGACCGTGGAGGGGCCCTTGCCTGACTTTCCGGATGGGTTGAGGTCGAAAGCCTTGGAGGACCTTAGGGAGGCCGGCGTCGACGTGGAGAAGCTCGGGGACTTGTCTTCGTTCGAGGAGGGTACGGATGGTGTCGTGGTGAAGGGGGCGGAGGGTTCGGCGGGGCCCTTCGATTCGGTGTTCTTGGCCCTGGGGTTGAGACCAAGGTCCGAAATCGCCGAGAGGTCCGGGTTGGAGGTGGACGGGGACGGAGCGGTCGTCGTCGACGGGAGAATGCGTACCTCCATGGAGGGTGTCTACGCGGCCGGGGACGTGACCGGGCCGCCGTACCTGACGTCCGTCGCGAGGTACGAGGGGGTGGTGGCCGCGCTGAACGCTCTGGGCGTGGAGGTGGAGAGGGGTGATCCCCCGGTCCCTCGCGCGGTGAGACTCTCCAGGGATCACTGCGTCGTGGACGGTGTGGAGGTCACGGACGCCTGCGGTCCGACGCCGGCGGGCGGTCCGTCCTTCTGGATGATGGTGGCCGGAAGGACGGGGTGGTTCGAGATCAAAGGAGGGAAGGTATCCGTTTCCGCGCCCTGTGCCTCGGTGGCCGTGCAGTACTTGCCTTACGTGGAACCGTCCGGCGATATGGTGGGTGTCCATCCTACGCCCGATCCGTTCCCGGAGGTGCTCAGATGGTTGGGGTTGAAGAGGGGGCGTTAGCGGACCCTCTCCCCCGGTTTCACCTCCCTCTTCGATTCGTCCACGGTCAGTATCGCGGGCTCGCCTTCGTCTCCCACGGCCAACAGCATACCTTGGGATTCCACTCCGAATATCTTTCTCGGTTCTATGTTGGTTAATATTATTACTTTTTTACCTTTTATTTCATCCGGCTTATAAGTTGGATATATCCCAGAAACTATCGTTCTGGTGTCATCTCCGATGTCAACCTTCAATTTCAACAGCTTATCGCTGCCCTCTATCCTCTCGGCCTCGACCACCTCGCCGACCCGCATGTCGATCTTCTGGAATTCTTCAAACGATATGGTTTCTTTTTCTTCAGATCTCTCTTCCGACACCTCCTCTTCCCCCTCTGGGAGCAGGGCTTTGGCGCGCTCGATGTCCTCGTCCTCGACCCTCGGGAACACGGGTTTGGGCCTCGGTATGGGGCGGGTCTCCACGTCCTCCAGGGCCTCGTCCCAGTCCTCGGGTTTCCCTTCGAGACCCAGGCCTTTCCATATGGCTTCGGCGCTCTCGGGCAGGAACGGGGCCAGCATGACGGCTATCGCCTTCACCATCCTGGCGCAGGAGTGGATGACGTCGGCGCACCTGTCCTCGTCCTCGTCGATCAGTTTCCAGGGCTCGTGCCTCTGGAAGTACTCGTTCCCGAACCTCGCCAGTTCCATCACCGCGTTCAGGGCGTCCCTGAACCTGAACGATTCCAGGGCCTCGGTGGCCTTGCGGTGGGCATCCTCGATGGCCTCCTCGACCTCCTCGTCGGTGTTCCCCTCGGGTATCTCCCCGTCGAAGTACCGGTACGCGAACGTAAGGGTCCTGTGTACGAAGTTACCGAGGTCGGCCACCAGCTCGTTGTTGACCCTGGCCTGGAAGTCGTCCCAGGAGAAGTCGGCGTCTCGGGTCAGGGGACTCACGGCTATGAGGTAGTAGCGGAGGAGGTCCGCGGGGAACATCTCCAGGAAGTCCTTGACCCACACGACCCAGCCGCGGCTCGTGCTCATCTTCTCGCCTTCCAGCGTGAGGTACTCGCCCGCCACGATCACGTCGGGGAGCGTCGCGCCGATTCCCATCAACATGGCGGGCCAGAATATCGCGTGGTGAACCACGATGTCCTTACCTATGAAATGAACTATCTTAGTGTCATCGTTGAACCAGTAATCCCTCCAGTCCTTACCTTCCCTTTCGCAGTACTGTTTCGTGAACGTTACATATCCTATAGGTGCGTCGAACCAAACATAGAATACCTTATCCTCGTAACCCTCGAGCGGTATGGGAACGCCCCAATCTATATCCCTAACTATATCCCAGTCCTTGAGACCTTCCTTAACCCAGTTCAGCGCGTAGTTCCTGACGTTCTTAGGCCAATCTTCCTTAGACTCGAGCCACTCCTTGAGGTCATCCTCGAACTCACTGAGTTTGAAGAATAGGTGTTTCGTCCTCCTGACCTCGGGTTTCTCCCCGCACACCACGCACCTGGGTTCTTCGAGCTCCACGGGCTCGAGGTATCTGCCGCAGGCCTCGCAGTGGTCCCCTCGGGCGCCCTCGGCCCCGCAGTAAGGGCACACACCCTCGACGTACCTGTCGGGTAGGGGTCTCTCGCAGTTGGGACAGTAGAGCTGTTCGACCTCTTTCTCGTAGATGTAACCGTTCTCGTACAGCTTCTCGAAGAACCACTGGGTCATCTTCACGTGCTCGGGGTTGAACTCCTTGCACGTGCAGGAGAACTCGTCGAACTCTATGTTCAGGCCCTCGAGGTCCCTTTCTATCTCCCGGTGGTACTTCTTGACTATGTCCTCGGGCCTTTTGCCCTCCAGCTCGGCCTGCAGGGCTATAGGGACGCCGTGGTTGTCCGTCCCGCCGATGTGTACCGCGTCCACCCCGCGCATCTTGAGGAACCTGGTGTAGACGTCGGCGGGTAGGTAGGTGCTTCTGACGTGGCCGATGTGGAGGGGACCGTTGGTGTACGCCAGCGCGGTCGTCACCAGGACCCTATCCGTCACCGTCCCGACACCC
Organism: Methanopyri archaeon; assembly: GCA_013154335.1. Taxonomy (GTDB): domain Archaea; phylum JAADCQ01; class Methanopyri; order Methanopyrales; family Methanopyraceae; genus Methanopyrus. The sequence continues at coordinate 19,344 of JAADCQ010000002.1, read as the reverse complement.
CCTCGGGCCCGACGGGATCCCGGTTAAAAACCCTCAGAGGAGCACTCCCCACTGGATGTTGGACACGTCCGCCATGCCCGCTGGATGGAGGCCCAGCTTCTTCGCGGTCTCGGTCACGGCGTAGGCCACGGGGTAGGGGTCCTCCAGGGACGCCACCTCGATCTCGTACATCCTGCCCCGCTTCACGCACTTGAACACGGCACAGATGGAGGGAGCGTGGGAGACGGCTTTAGCGAAGGTGTGTGCTGAAACTATCGGTTGATGCACGTAGATTCGTACTACGTATCCTCTGATCTGGTTCATGAATACGGCAGGTACTTTACCTATGTGCTTCTTTCGTAACGTTTGGGTTATATTCTGGATCATTTGGTACTTGGATATGGGCTGTTTACTTTTCACTATTATGTACGTGTCGAAGGTCCCCGGGACCATTCTGACTTTGGCCACGCGTACGACGTTGGGGGTGGCCAGGAGGGCGCGCTTGACTTCCTCCGGTGTGAGGTTCTTCTTCACGTTCGTGACCGACACGTGGTAGCACGCGACCAGGGTACCTTCCTGCTGGCCGACGGCCTCGTACGTGAGGACCCCCAACACGGCTCCGCCCGCGCTGCACCCTATGGCCACGAGTACGATCAGGAGACCGTTCCTCAACCCTTCACTCCCCTCTGGCCCAGGCTACGGAGGAGGCTATCACCAGGAACACCGTCCAGGCGACGGTGTTGGGGGCCATCGGGCTGGCGTGGTAGAGGATGACCCTAACCAAGGCCAGGAGCTCCAGGGGCGTAAGGCCCACGAGAACGCCGAGTCCCGCGGCCCTCTTCGGGCCGATCCCTCTCCTCCTGGCGATCGATGCGGCCGCCATGGCGGCGTACATGCAGAGGCCGACGATGAGGGGTTTACCCATTATCCCCCCGTCCACGGCCCCCAGGACGGCGAGGAAGCCCGCGAACGACGCGGTGATGGTTTTGAAGAGGGAACCCGTCCTCACGTACACGCGGAACGGGTAGACGAAACCCAGGGTCACGTAGGCGAAGAGGACGAAGAGGTCAACCGGGACGGCCATCCAGTAGGGCACGTACCTGGCTAGGGTTTCACCGTAGTGGAACCTGATGGCCCCGACCGTGTTCCGTATTATCGGTGCCAGGACCTTACCCACGCAGGCCTTGACGGCGTGGGAGTGCGTGAAGCACGTGGTCTCACCGACGGTCCGACCTCCCGTTATCACGACGAGGGTACCGGCCTTGAGGCCGTACTTGACCCTCTCCTCGAGTACTGTCTGCGCGATCGGTGACAACGCCGCCGTCGCCGTGATGAGGGCGGCCACACGTCTCGGGTTCGCGGCCTCGACGGCCCTGTGAACTATGTCTTCGAGGCGTTCGTCCGGGTGGAACGGGGGTCGGATCGCTCCCCTCCAGACGGCCGCGGCTAGGCTCATCAGGCCGAGGTGCGCCAGAAGGAGGGCGGGTTTGGCCTCGGTGGATCCCGTGAGGATCGGGTAGAAGAACGATCTGACGATGGCGTCCATCGGTGTGTTCGTCGCTATCACGAAGGCGGATACGGAGAGGCAGACCGCGGCGAAACCGAGTTCGACGCACGCTTCAACCCTGGACGATCTCCTCGACGATGTCCGTGATCTCCCGGACGGCGTCGCGACCCGCACGGATCAGCCATCCCCCGTCGGGTTTACGGGCCCCCGACAGGACGTCCTCCGGTCCCTCGATGGAATCCACGTCCAGCACCTCGAGGCCGCACATCTCCGCTACCTCGTGACTGAAGTGACGTTCGTGGACGCCGGAGACTTTGACGGCCTTTCCGGCCACCAGGCACGCCTCCACCGTCACGCCGAACCCTCCCGAGAACACCACGGTCTCGGCCTTCATCATCGCCCCCGGCAGGTCGATGAAACCGTCGGGGGTGTCGAACCGGGGAGGAGCGTCGACTCGGAACGGTACCACGTAAGGGTTGAGCGGTTCAAGGGTGTGGAGGAGACGACGAGCCTGTTCCTCGGTCACGTCGCCTCCGAGACACACGAGGACCCTGCCTTCGACGTCCTCGGGCACGGGGCCGGGTATCTTACCCTTCAGGTGCCTGTCGGCGACGTAGGCGGCTATGGGGGGTCCGGCCACGGTTGTAACCTCGGGGCCTTCGATCCCGGGGTCTGAAGCCTGCTCGGGTACGGCGACGATCGTTGCTAACTTGATCGCTTCGACGGGGTTGTACACGTCCATCTCGACGTGGACCGAGGGCACCCCGAGTATCTTCGAGGAAAGAAGGGTTTTCCTGGCGTCCCCCGTGTTGCCCGAGGTAAGTGCCACGTCCGGCCCGTCGAGGAGTTCCCTGAGCAGGACGCGGGTCAAGTCCAGGGCGAAGAGCGCGGGGGCCAGCCTGGAGCGTCTCCTGGGCCGGCCCAGGGTTCGGGTTTCGACGCCCTCCCATCGGAGTACCTCGGCGCCTTTCCCGTGGCCGTACACCAGGGGTTCGTGTCCTCTGGATCGAAGTTCTTCGAACACGGGGATGAGGTTCTTGGCGGGGGAGGGTTCGACCACGGAGAACACCTTGGCCGTCGCGCTTCACCCCCGGAGGAGGCCCTTCGTGGACGGGACCCCGCGGGTTACGATCTCCACGGCCTCCCCGAGGGCCCTGCCGAAGGATTTGAAGACGGCTTCGATGACGTGGTGGTCGTTCTTTCCGTCGAGCACGTGGATGTGGGCCGTGATGCCCGGGCCTTTACACAGGGATTCGAAGAAGTGCGGCACGTTCTCCGTCGACATGGGTGGGTTTCCTATGCCGCTTCTCCTCGGGCTGTACCCGCGGAGGACCGTGTAGGGTCTCCCCGATACGTCGATGGCGGTCATGACCAGCGCGTCGTCCATGGGCACGGCGGCCCAGGCCATCCTCCTTATACCTTCCCTGTCGCCTAGGGCCTCGTCGATGGCGGCGCCCAGGGCGAGCCCGACGTCCTCAACGGTATGGTGGTCATCGACATCGACGTCGCCGTCGGCTTCTACCCTCATGTCTATCCTTTGGGAGTGGAAGGCCAGTTGTTCGAGCATGTGGTCGAAGAAGGGTATCCCCGTGTCCACGTTGGCGCGTCCCCTACCGTCGAGGTCTACCTCAACCTCGACGGAGACCTCCTCGGTGACGCGTTCGTGGGAACCGGTCCTCCTCACCCTACACCACTCCCCACGGGGGGCGGGTCGTTTTGGAGATGAAGCTGTCGGTGGCGTGTTTGATCGTTGGGTCCGTGCTGCTCTACGTGGCCTGGTCGGAGCCTCCCGACGTCGTGGCCGATCTCGACGGTGTGGAGCCGGGTTCCGTGGTTGAGCTCGAGGGGTGCGTGGTGGGTCATGCGGTGAGGGCGGGGGGCGAAAGCCTCACGCTCTATACGGGTAGATCCTACGTGCCCGTGTACGTGGAGGGTACCGTGGGGGTGAGGAAAGGTGACACGGTCGACGTGGTCGGTAGGGTCACGGTGTACAGGGGGGTCCGGGAGGTTAGGGTCCCTTCCCCCGAGGCGGTTCGCGTTGTTTCTGGCCCTTATCGCGTGCGTGGGGGCGTTGGGGTACGGGATCTACGTTTGGTACGTTAATCCTCCCAGGTTCGAGGGTCCCGGTGATCCGAGGTTGTTCTACGGGTACGAGGTCGTGTTGAAGGATCCCGAGAATACCGTGGTCACGGGTATCGAGCCGCCGAGGACGGTGTTCGGTGAGCACGAGTTGGTGGTCTCGGGGCCGGGGACTCACGTGGAGGCCGTGGCTGACGTGCCTCCGGTGGTGATCGTGCACGCGGTGAAGCCAGATCGTTTGACGTTGGCCGAGAGGAACCTTTGGGCGGTGGTGTTGCAGGAGGGTGCCGGTAGGATCTTCATGCCGGACTCGTACGTTAGGGGTGGTGTTCCCGGGCTCATCACGGGGATCGCTGGTCAGGCGTGGGCTTGGAACCATTTGAAGTGGGCTAGGAGTTACGGTGTGATCCACGGGTTGAGGGCGTACGCGCGGGAGGTGGGGCCGTCGAAGGTTTCGGCCATGATCATGAGGGAGTACGGGAGGGAGCCTTGGAAGGCCCTCGTGGATTTCTGTCGGATGATGGCGGAGAGTGACGTGGGGCGTTTCCTGAAGTCGAGGGGTTTGTCCTTTAAAGATTTTCTAACAGCTAAGAATCCGATGCTCGTGGCGGAGGTGCTCACGGTGCTGGATCTGGGGAGGTTGGACGAGAAGGTGGCGAGGGAGAGGTTGGAGAGGTACGTGCTCCCGTCGAGGGCGTACCCGGTTCCGGTCAGGGAGGAGTGGGTGTTGAGGAAGGCGGCGGAGTACCTGTTGAGGCATCCTCCGTCCTAGGGGTGGATGTCGATCCCTAGGACTTCGCACATCTCCTTGTACCGGTTCCTGATGGTGACTTCCGTGACCTTCGTGACCTCGGCGATCTCCTTCTGGGTTCTTCTCTCCCCTTCCAGTATCGACGCGATGTAGAGGGCGGCGGCGGCCACGCCTGCCGGGCCTTTGCCCACGGTGATGCCCTTTTCCTTGGCCTTCTCGATGATCTCTCTGGCCTTGTTCTCGACGGCTTCGGACACGTTGAGCTTGGAGGCGAACCTGGGTAGGTGGTCGAGGGGTTCGGTGGGTCTCTGATAGAGGTTGAGCTTTCTCTGGAGGAGCCTGTAGGCCCTGAGGATGTCGTTCTCGTCGACTGTTCCCATGGCTTCGGCTATCTCCCTGGCGGTTCTGGGGACGTTCATCTCCTTGCAGGCGGCGAAGACGGCGGCCCCGACGACGGCCTCGATGCCGCGGCCCCGGACGATGCCCTTCTTGTGGGCTTTCCTGTAGATGGAGGCGGCGAGTTCCCTGACGGATTCCGGTAGGTGGAGTTTGGACGCGAGGTTCTCGAGTTCGTCGAAGGCGCGGACGTAGTTGCGTTGGGATCCGTCGGAGTTCTTGATGCGAGCGTCCCACCTGCGGAGTCTCCTCATGGTGGGGTTCTTACGTCCCTTCGAATCGCGTAGGTCCTGGTCGATCACGGTGGAAATACCTTTATCAGGGAGCCTCGCCTTGACCGGCGCGCCCGCCCTGGAGCGTCTCTCCCTCTGGTCCGGGGTGAACTCGCGCCACTCGGGCCCCATGTCGATGACGTTGGACTCGGCTACCATACCGCAGACGGGGCAGACGTATTCCCCTCGCTCTTCGTCGAAAACCAGGTCGGCCTGGCAGGCCGGACATCTCTCCTCGGTCATGCGAAGCGGCACCCCGTTCCCGGGGTTTTTCATCTGCGGCGCCGCCGGCGTGGGGGTCTCCTTCGGGCCCTACGGCGGGGCGGGCGCCGGCGGCGCCTCGGCGGGATGTACAGGGTCTTGCCCACGAACTTCTCGAGGCGGTCGCGCGGGCCGTCCCTGACGGCCACGTAGGGTCGGTCCGCGGGCCCGAACACGTCGACTATGATCCCGACCCTCTCGCGGCGCCTCGTTACGACGGGGGCCCCCATGGGGGGAACCTCATCGGCGCGTACGATGAGGTTGCCCCTCGGTGTCACGTGGAGGGCCTTCCCCAACCTGCGCATCTCTACACCTCCTACCGGGGTTTTAAGTGGAAGGTTCTTTTATTATTTCCGTAAATTTCCGGTTAACTCTCACCGTCGACGTTCGAGTCTCTTCGAACACTCGGAACATACGTCTATGTCCGAATTGGTTTTGAACTTTTTACCGCATATTTTGCAAGTTTTGGTCTTTAAACTAGCCCTCTTTCCCATCTCTTTCTTCATCCTGTATATCCTTCCCGTATTCTCTATTTCCCTCTTAATATAATACCAAGAATCCCCGAAAGCTCCCATTCCCCTCATCACAACCTTCCTAGCAACGTCCAATCCTTTTTCATCTCCTTTCATCAACCTAGACATGGCACTTAACAGTTGACGTTCCCTATACCTGTGTATATCTATAGCGTTATTAGGACAAACCCTAACACATTCATCACAGGCGTCGCACGCGTCGAGATTCACTATAACTATCTCATCCCCCTTAACGTCCAACACCCCGCGGCCGCAAACCTCCACGCAAAGCGCGCAGGAGGGTCCTTCGCATCGATCTTCATCTATCTCTATCCTTTTAACCGCCCTCAAGCGAACACCCCTCGGGGAGAGCGGGGGTTGAGCGTGGACGTCCTGGTGGAGGATAGGGACGGCGACGTGGTACTCGTTTTCGCCTCCGAGAACGGCAGCATAGAGGTGTCCACCAGGGCCTTCTACAGCTCCGTGTGCCTCAACAGGGAGAACCCGCTCGAGAAGACGAAGGAACTCCTCGAGAACGTCATGAAGATGCTGGGGGAGGACGACGTCAAGGTCAGGTTCGAGATACTGGCCGAGGTACCCGAGGACGCCGTCATCCTCAACCCCTGGGTGGACCCCGAGGAGTCCGAAGGGGAGGTTCACCCGGTGCGGGTTAGGCTCGAAACCTCTTCGGGGGAACACGAGTTCGTACTCCTGGTCCCCGTCGAGAGGAAGGCCGGGATAAAGGAGTTAATCTTAAAAGTCGTAGGCTTGAGGTAGTTGGGTTTTCCACCCGCTAACGGACCCCGCCCCGGGAGGTGAAGGGGCGCGTGTTCCCGCGAGGAAAGGACGCCACGTTGGCGGCCATACTCCACACCATAATGCGAGACAGGCCCTCCACCCAGAAGGAGATCGCCGAGAAGGTCGGGGTCTCCCGACGCTACGTTACCGAACTCCTCAGACCCCTGACCGAAAAAGGCGCCGTCAAGCGCATCTACACCGTCGATATGGCCAAGCTACGCGAGGAGTTCCCCGAGCTCCTCCGGGAGCTGGGCTCCTTCATCCACGAGGACGTCGAAGACTGCGTCGATTACATCCGTCCCTCGTTCGACAGGATGATGAAAACCACCCTGAGGCAGTTGAGAATGGCCGTCCGCGCCCTGGAGGACGAACCCGAACTCGCGGATAAGATCATCAAGCTGGACGAGGAGGTCAACCGGCTGGACGAGGAGATCAGGCTCTACACCAGGACCATCCCAGCCACCTACCCGGGGGAAGAGGCCGGTAAGATGGCCACGATACTCCTCGAGATCTCCCACTGCGTCGAGAGGATAGGCGACTACGCGTGCAACATGGCCGAGGTCGCCAAAGGCATCGGAACCCTCTCCGATCTGGAGTGCTGGGACGATGTGAAGGAGATGGCGGACATAGCCGTGGAGATGGCGGAATCCGCGTACGACCTATTCGACGACCCCCGGGACTTCCGCGACAGGATATCCGAGATAAAAGACATGGAGAAGCGCGTCCACGAACTCATCATAAGGGCCTCCGAGAGGGCCATGGAGGAGGGTCGTGAGGACCCGAACCTGGTTCCCAAGGTGTTCGGCGTGGCCCGCGTGACCAAGGACATAGAGCGCGTGGCCGACAAGTCGCTCGAGATCTCGGAGCTCGTCCGAGAACTCTACGTCGGCGTCCCACGGGATATCGTCCCGGAGCAGGAGGTCAGGACGACCGTTCCCCTTGAGGGGGACTGACCGTGGGGTTCCCCGTGCCCGAGGGTTTCGAGTTCGCGGGTCGCAAGAGGAACGACGTGGGAGTCGGGTTGATAGTCTCGGAGGATAGGGCGAACGTGGCCGGGACGTTCACCGAGAACTCCCTGAGGGCGGCCCCGGTCGAGTACTGCGCGGAGATCTGTGACAAGGGAAAGGCCAGGGCCGTGATCGTGAACAGCGGCCACGCGAACGCGATGACGGGGGAGGAAGGCCACCGGGACGTCCTCAGGACCGCGAAAGGAGTTGCCGACATCGTCGGATGTCCGGACGATGAAGTCCTGGTGTGTTCGACCGGTGTGATAGGGGTCAGACCACCCGTCGACACGATACTGGAAGAAGCGAGGGACCTCGCCTCCGGGTTGGGTCGGGACCCGAGGGACGTCGAGGCGTTCAACGAGGCCATAATGACCACGGACACGAGGCCGAAGATAGAGTGGTACGAAGGAGACGGGTGGTCCCTACTCGGCGTGGCCAAAGGGGCGGGGATGATACACCCTAACATGGCCACGATGCTCGCCTTCATCGTGACCGACCTCGATATCCCGCACCGGGACCTGAGGGAGCCCCTACGCCGCGCCGTGGACGTCTCCTTCAACATGATAAGCGTCGACGGTGACGAGAGCACGAACGATACCGTCCTCCTGATGGCCAACGGGGCCTCCGGGTTGAAACCCGGACGTGACGTCCCGCTCCGGGAGTTCGAGAAGGCTCTGGAACACGTGTGCGTGGAGCTGGCCAAGGACATAGCCGCCGACGGTGAGGGTGCCACCAAGTTCGTGGAGGTCGTCGTGAGGGGCGCGTTCGACGAGGAGGAGGCCAGACGGGCCGCGAGGGCCGTGGTGTCGTCGAACCTGGTCAAGACCGCTCTCTTCGGCGAGGATCCGAACTGGGGCAGGGTGGGTGCCGCGGTGGGCGCCGCCAGGGTCGAGGTGGATCCCGGGGAGATGATGATCGCCTTCGAGAGCGAGAAGGGTCGCGTGGTGACCTACGACGGGGGCCCCGTGGGGTTCGACGAAGAGGAGGCGGCCCGGGTGTTGTCCGCCGACGAGGTTAGGGTGATCGTGGACCTGGGCGTCGGAGAGGCCGAGGCGAAGGCCTGGGGTTGTGACCTCAGTTACGATTACGTCAAGATCAACGCGGAGTACAGGACGTGAGGGGTAAAGTCGTCCGTGCCTCACAGGGAAGAAGTCGTGGAACTCAGGGGTCACATCATAGACTCCTTGATCCTGTCGAAGGTGTTAGACACTATCATGGAGATGGGTGGGGATTTCGAGATAATCGAGTTCCAGGTAGGCAAGAGGAAGATGGACCCGTCGTACGCGGAGATCTTGGTCCGTGGGAAGGACGAGGAGCATCTCGAGGAGATACTCACGGAGTTGAGGAAGTACGGGGCGGTCCCGAAGCACCTGGGCGAGGTCAGGCTGGAGCCCGCCCCCGCGGACGGGGTATGTCCCGACGGTTTCTACACGACCACTAACCACAGGACGTTCGTGCTGTTCGACGGGGAGTGGCTCGAGGTCGAGGACATCGAGATGGACTGCGCCATCGTGGTGTACCCGGAGGAAAGGAGGGCCGTGGCGAAACCCATCGGGGAGGTCAAGGAGGGTGAGTTGGTCGTCGTCGGCGATCAGGGGATCAAGGTCAAGCCACCGGAGAGACCTCGAGGCAAGAAGGGAATCTTCGGGTTCATGGAGAGCGAGGTGTCCCCGGAGAAGCCCACCCCGACGTTGGTGAGGAGGATCGCCGAGGAGATGGCGAGGCACAGGGAGGAGGGTAAGATAATCCTGGTACTGGGGCCCGCCGTGATACACGCCGGGGCCAGAGACGACGTGGCCTGGTTGATACGGCACGGTTACGTGGACGTCTTGTTCGCGGGCAACGCGGTGGCCGTTCACGACGTAGAGGTGAGCCTGTTCGGGACGTCTCTCGGGGTGGACGTCGAGACCGGGGAGCCCGTTAAGGGCGGCCACAGTCATCACCTCTACGCGATCAACGAGATCCGCAAGGTCGGTGGACTCAAGGAGGCAGTCGAGAAGGGAGTTCTGAAGGATGGTATAATGTACGAGTGCGTCGTCAACGATGTGCCCTACGTCCTCGCGGGTTCGATCAGGGACGATGGTCCGATCCCCGACGTGGTGACGGACACCGTCGAGGCTCAGAGGTTGATGAGGGAGCATTTGAAGGGCGCCACGTTCGTGCTCATGGCGGCGACGATGTTGCACTCGATAGCCACGGGCAACCTACTGCCCTCCTGGGTTACCACGGTCTGCGTGGATATAAACCCGGCCGTCGTCACCAAGTTGATGGACAGGGGCACGGCCCAGACTCTCGGTGTGGTGTCGGACGTCGGCGTGTTCTTCCCGGAGCTGGTGGACAGGCTCCGTGAGTTGGAGTCAAACGATTAAGAACGATCCGATCTCCTAGACCCCGATAGCTCTTCAACCTTCCTTTCCATCAGTTCCCGGAGGACCTTCCGGGCCTCCTCGAGGTCCTCCTTGGTTCCCCTGAAGGCTAACACCGTGGTTTTGCCGCCCGATCCCGTCTCTATCTTACGCTGAACCAGCTTCACGTTGCAGCGCTTCTCGACCTCGGCGATGACGTCGGCCGGGGTCCCCAGCGGTATCACCATGTCGTACAACCGATCATCCTCCGACACGGTGGTTCACCCCCCGGCGGGTGGGGTGATGGAGTTGGCAGAGGATGAGGACAAGTCCGGCGAGGACGTTGAGAAGAGCGGGATCACGGTGGTGTCCAGGCACTACGAGATGCCGTTCTCCCGCGGCGTGCTGGCGAAGTCCCTGACCGCTATAGGGCTAGCGCCTCACCGCGCGTACGACATAGCGCTGGAGGTCAAGAGGGAGCTAGTGGAGAAAGGCGTGGACAGGATCACGACGGACGAGCTCGCCGAGATAGTGAAGAACAAACTCGAGAAAATAGACGAGGAGCTAGCGGAGAGGTACGAACTCTGGAGGAAGATAAAGCGCAGAGAGGAACCCATCATCGTGCTCATCGGCGGGGCCTCCGGGGTCGGTTCCTCCACGATAGCGGCGGAGGTCGCGCACAGACTCGGCATCCCGAACGTGATAGGCACGGACGCCATCAGAGAGGTCATGCGCAGGGTGTTGTCCGAGGACCTTTACCCAACCCTGTACGAGTCCTCCTACACGGCGTGGAAAAGGCTGAGGTACAAGCCGGCGGGTGACCCGGTAATAACCGGATTCCTCGACCACTCGGAGCCCGTCGTCGTAGGTATCGAGGGCGTCATCAACAGATCCATGAACGAAGGCATCCACGTCATAATAGAGGGCGTCCACATAGTCCCCAGGTTGATAAGCAAGGAGATACTGAACTCCCCGAACGTGTTTTCCTTCATGCTGTCCGTGGACGACGAAGACGCGCACAAGTGGAGGTTCTACGCCCGATCCAGGGACACGAAGCTCTCCAGGCCCGCGGAGAGGTACCTCAAGTACTTCAACGAGATAAGGAAGATCCACGACTTCCTCGTCGAGGATGCCAAGAAGCACGGCATCCCCGTCATCAACAACGTGAACATCGACAAGACCGTCGAACGAATAGTCAGTTACATCTCCTCGAAGCTCCTCAAGGGTGAGAAGGAGCTGGCCAAGAGCAGGGTGGGGTTGCTCTGACCATGGACGTTGGGGAGTGCCTACGAAAGGCCCTCCGATCCGTGACCGTACGGGACGTGATGACCCCGGTCGAAGATCTCATCACCGTGGAGCCCGACGAGGACGTCGTCCGCGCGTTCGAGACGATGATAAACAACGACGTCGGATGCCTCCCCGTAGTGGATGAGGAAGGCAAGCTCCTCGGTATCGTGACCAGAACCAACCTAGGGGCGGCCCTCCTCGCGGACGATTTCGAGCCCGGAACCAGGGTAAAGGACGTCATGGAAGAAGACGTCGTGTGTTGCTCCCCGGAGGACACCCTGCTCGACGTCCTCAGGAAGATGAGAAGGGACGGTGAGATCTACAACCAACTCCCCGTCACCGAAGACGGCAAACTCGTGGGGATAGTCACGGACGGGGACGTGCTCAGGTGGATGGCGGACGTCGTAGAGTGATCCTCGAACCCGAGGACGGGAGGGAACTCGAGTTCCTCAGGGAGATCCTCAAGCGGGCCGGGGTGGAACACGAGGAGGAAGGCGGTAGGGTCATCGTCCACTTGGATCCGGACTCCGCGGTGAGAATCTTGGAGGTCCTTCCCCCCAAGTACGCGCTGGCGTGGCCCACCGGTAGGGAGCTGATGAAGGCATCCAAGGAAGCGGGGCAGGGGCCCCGCCCTTCCCTTCACGCGAAGAACCGGTAGGCGGGACCCAGTAGGACTGGATCCACGAGGTACGCCCTCTGCTTGCCGTTCTGCATGAACGCTATCCACAGGTACAGCTTCACCTTCTTGCCGTTGCCTACGTGCTCCGGCGCCAGGAGAGCCGGCTGAAGTCTACCTCCGAAGTTAACTTTTTTCGTTCCTATCTTAGTTTCACCCGGACCCAATAATTCTAGCGTGCCACTTTGAACCTTTACAAGTACCTTCTCATACACCAAAGCGCCCGTAGCTCCGGAATTCTTCAACGCCTTTAAGATGGCGTCTTTTATGGCTACATGTCCCTTAGAGGCAACGTTACATATTACCTCTCCTATCACTGCGTTGTACTTAGTCTCTATCTTGGGTTTCCCTATCATCTCGGTCTTAAGGTACTTCTTAAGGTTCGATTCTATCTTGGACGTATCCGGTTTACCCCTGAAGGCCGCCTGAAACACGAAGACCGATCCCTTGACCTCGAAAGCCCTGGACGCCAACACGTACTTGGATATCGCCTTGGTCACATCGTCCTTGACCTTGTTCAGGTTGGCCGTGGTGGCCACCAGGGCGTCGACGACGTAGAGCGTCGTCCCCTGGTACTTCACCTTGGCCACGTTGGCGTTCTCCACCCCGGGGACGTTCGACACGGCCTTCTTCACCTCGTTCGTCGATACACCGGACTTAGGGATGCAGAGGACCCTGACGGCCTGGAGGGAGTACCCCTTGTACACGGTCCCTTGCACGTACCCCTTGATCGCCACGACGTTCTTCGATCCGGCCCCCATGAAGTAGGTGGGGATCGCCGATAGCACCATCATGGCCGCTATGAACAGGATACCGCCCGTCACTATCTTCCGTCTATGCTTTCTTATCGCCCTGAACACCATCCTCCACCACTCCCTCCTTCCGCATCAGCAGCTCCAGGTAGGAGTCACGGACCACCTCGCCTCGAACGCCGAGCCGGTCCCGTACGAGTTCCAAAAGCATGGCCTCGAGCTCGTCAACGTCCGCGTCCTCCTCCGCTTCGATCTCCACCTCGAGGAACGTACCCAACCCCTCCACCGTATCTAAACAAGCCTCCACCCTCGTACCGTCGACGTGCAGAGCGTACACCTTTCGGACCTTCCTTATCACCATATCCTCCAAGGGCTCGAACCCGAGCCTCTCCAGTATCTCCCTTGCGGCTTCCCTATCCGACACCTCCACCTCGATCTCGACCCTCGATTTACCGACGTCACCGATCTTGGGACCCTTGTACGTGAGGATGCAGGTCGACCCCTCCTCGGTTTCCACCTCGCGTAACCTGAGCGCCTCGTCGGTCTCGGCGAAATCCCTGCAGGGGTGCGAGAAGTAAACGTCCTCCTGCCGCAGCGTACGGACGTGCTCGCCCTCCTCGCTGAGTATCTCCTCCACCCGCTCCGGGTCGTCGACCCTTACCTTGATCTCAACCTCCAGGGTCAACCCCGGAGACCCCTTCTCACGGGGAGAGTCAGCAGGTGCTCGTGTCTGAGCAGTTCGTACCCCAACATCGCACCCACGGCCGCCGGAACGGTGCAATCGACGCCGAAGGTCTGGATCACGAGCACGACCGCCGCTATGGGCGTGTTGAAGGTTGCGGCTATGAAAGCCGCCAACGTCGTGGCGGCCCCGGCGTAGACGGAGGGGCCGAGCGTCTTCCCCAGGAAAGCCCCCAGGAAGGTCCCCGTGCACACCGTGGGCGACACCAGCCCCGCGGGGGCTTGGCTACCGACCGTGAAGGCCGTGGCCAAGGCCTTCGCGAGGGCGGACACCCCGTCCCACCAAGCCGGGTACTTGGTGAGGGAGGCCGCCGCGTAGTCCAAGCCCAACCCGGTGGCCGTGGGAACTAGGTACCCCACCAGGGCCACCCCTATCCCCGCTAGGAGCGTTCGAACGGGCATCGGTCTGAGGCGCTCCGTCATCCACCTCCTGGCTCCCCTGACAAGCTTGACGTACGCGAGGGCGGCACCGGAAGCGATGGCGGCCACCACCATGAGCCTGGGTAGGTGCCACGGGACGTACTGGTAGGCGGGGTGAGGCGGGATCAAGAGGTAGGCTTTCCCGCATAGGGCCTCGTATACGCTGTACCCGCAGGCCCCCGCCAGCATCGCGGGGAAGAAGAGCCTGTAATCGAATCTCTCCTCCCTGGCCAACAGGGCCTCCACGACGAAGAACGCGGAGGCCACCGGGGAGCACAGAACACCCCCCACGCCTCCCGACGCGGCGCTGACCACGGCCCATTTCCTCTCGAACCTGTTAAGGGAGAGCTTCCTCGCCACGGTGTCCCCCAAGCCCGATGAGGCCTGAAGGCACGGACCGACCTGACCCCCGCTCGCACCGAGGCCTATGTTGACACCGGCGGCCACCAGCTTCCCCAGGCCCTTCAGCGCCCCGATCGGCTCGTCGGGGAACCTCTCCTCGACGATCTCCAGACCCGTTCCCCTCAGTTCCTCGACGCTATGGGCGAGGACCCCCAGTGCCCCCATGACGATGGGGATCTGGAACACGTGGGTTCCCCTCAGGGAGGAGAGATGGGTTATCGTCAACGATATGAGTGTGGCGTACAACCCGCCGGCGGTGCCCAGGCTGGCCGACAGCAGGGTCCATTTGAGGAACGTTCTAACCTCCGAGCCCAACGTCGTCCCCCCGGGGTAACCCCTGTGTGGAGGGCCGTGTTGAACCGAAGACCCGAGGAGGGACCTTGCGGTCGGGTGCGCGAGCTCCACAGGGATCGTAAGGTCTCGGTGGCGTTGGTGGAGGTGAGGGGCGAGGGCGAGCCTCACTACCATTCACGCACGGAAGAGATCTACTTCGTAGTGAGAGGAGAGGGGATCGTCGAACTAGACGGTAGGCCCGTGGAGGTTAAGGAGGGGGACCTGATCGTCATCGAACCCGGGACCGTCCACTCGGTCGATGGTGAGATGGACCTGCTGGTGGTGTGTAGTCCCCCGTTCGATCCCGAGGACGTGCTGGACCCCAAGGAGATGGTCCGGGATGAGGAGCTAGGCCTACGCGGACCCGAGCGGGAGTGAAGACACGGGTGAGCTGCCCGACCGGTCCCGAGCCGGAAGTGAAGGTGCTGTTGGAGCTGGACGACGAGATCGTGACCGCCGCCCTGGCCCCCGATTCGGACCCCTGGTGCGAGGTCAGGGGGAAGAGGGTGGAGATCCGGGCCGTGGGGACCGGCTCGGCCAAGGCGGCCGTGGATGACGTGTTAAGGTGCGCGTCGGCGGCCTTCCGATGCCTCGAGGTGGTCGGGGGTGCCGGGCGGGTTGGCCGGGGATCGACCCATCCCCCTGACGAGGAGGAATAAGGACCAGCATCCGGCCGTGGTGGACCCGGATACCGTGATAGTGCTGGGCGACGTCAGCGCCGATCCCGGTAGCCTGATCGGTCCGAGGGTCAGGCTCGGTCCGGACGCTTTCCTGACTCGAACGTCCGTCGAGGGTGATGCGGTGCTCTACAACTGCGAGGTCGAGGGGGTGCTCGTCGGATCCAGGTGTACGGTCACGGGAAGCGTGGGCGACGGTACCACCGTGCATCCGGGCACCGTCCTGGGTCAGCTCAGGGTCAGCGGTGAGATAGAACCTCCCGAGGTCGGCGAGGGGGTGCTCCTGGGACCGGGGTGCTCGGTGCTACCCGGGGTCAGGATCGGGGACGGGGCCGTGGTGGAGCCGGGGAGCGTCGTCACTGAGGACGTTCCTCCCAGGGGTGTCGTGGGGGGCAACCCCGCGATGCCTCGTGGTATGGTCATCGATTCCGTGGTCCTCGATGTGAAGGTCGAGGAAACCGGCGTCGAAGTGGACGGTGAGACGTTCGAGGACGGGTTCTCCGTCGAGGTCACGGAGGATGGGCCGACGGTGGAGGAGGGCGAGCCGGGCGATTACGGTGTCGTGATGGCGGAGGACGGGTGGCTGGTGTACAGGGGCGGATCGTCCGTGAAGGTGCCCGGGAGCGGGTTCAGGTTCAAGATGGTCGTCCCGGTGGTGCGGAAGGTCGGGGGTTCCGGTCGATGACATCGAAGGTAGAGGGATCGACGTTGAGGAACTGCGAGGTCAGGGACTCAGTCGTGGTGGGGTCCGTGCTGGAGGGGTGTCACGTCGAGGAAGCGCTGGTGATAGGGACGGTGGCGAGGGAGGAGAGGTTCGAGCGTGGGGCGTTCGTGCACGGGGAGGCCGTTGAGGACGTGGGCACCGTTAGGGTACCCGTCGAGGCGGGACCGGACGGTGCTTCGTCGGGTACCGTGAGGGTGCAGCCGAAGGATGGCGGGAGGATCACGGTGTGCGCGGTGGTGGACGTGAGGGCGGTCGGTTTGCTGGAGGATTTGACCGGAGAGCGGGTGGCCGACGCCGGTCATCACGGTCTGTTGGCGTTCTCGGCCTCCGGAGGTAGGCTGGCCAGGAGGCTGATCACGAACCTTGACGTGTTCAGGGAGTGTTGCCCTTGCGCCTACCTTAGGGTAGGGCGCTACGAGTTGGCGTTCGTCGAGGGCGAGATGGTGACCGAACCCGATGGTCCAGTTTCGTCCGACGATATCCTATGGGTGAACGGTCGGGGGGAGGTGGTGGCCAGCCGTTGGTCGCCCGCCGGTTGCAGCGTGTTGAAGCTCCTCTCGGGCTGAGGGAGCTCCCGAGCGCGTTCAAGGACGCGGTGGCCGTGGAGGTATGTTGCGGTCCTAAGCCTGGCCTCGTGGACCCGTTCTCTCCTCATCCGAACGTGGACATGGACGTCCTGGAGTTCTCCAGGTGCCTCACGGCGTTCAAGGACTGCCTCGAGGAAGCCCTCGAGATGGGGCTGGAAGGGGAGGGACCCGCGGCGCTGGCCAGGTTGATACCCGCGTGGAATGTGGACGTGATGACGGAGGCGGGCGGTCCGAACACGGTAAGAGGGGTCCTCTTCTTAGGGGCCTTGTACTGCTATTCCGCGGGATTGTCCGGGGATCCCCTTCCGTTCGACACCGTGAGGGAGGTGGCCCCGGAGATCGTGAGTGAGTTCGAGAGGTGCTCTCACACGAAGTGCGGTAGAAGGAGGATCGAGGAGGGACTACCCGGGGTCCTGGGTGAGGCGTTGTCGGGGTTCGTCACAGTGAGGACGGTTTCGGTTCCGGTCCTGGTGAGGGTTCTGGCGAGGACGGGCTCGCTGGGGAGGGCTGTGGTCGCGTCGACCTTGGCCTGCATGGTGGTGATAGAGGACGCGGGCCTGAGCGAGGGGGAGAGGCGGTTCGTCAGGTCGATGGCGTCTAAGGCGATGAGGGGAGAGGCGGAGCTGGATGAGTTGGTGTCGGTGTTCGATTCCGTGGGGGTCAAGCCCGCGGCCGCCGCGGACGTGACGGCCGTGGGGCTCGCGGTGGTGGGGGTGAGGTACGGGCGTGACGTGTTCTCCCCGTATCGTGATCCTGAGAGGGGGCTCGGTGGGGGAGAGATGGGGGAACACGGTGAGGATTCTGGTCCGGGGGGATGGAACGAGGGTCGTGGCCTCAGAGGGTGATCGCAAGTTTTTTCACGTGGAAGGGTTACCGATCGTGGACGAGATATCCCCCTTCGAGGCGTTCCGTAGGATCGCCGGTGCCTTGGATCCGGCTTCGCTGGACGAGCCCGATGAGGACGCGGGGTACCCCGTGGACCCCGAGATCGGCTTCAGGGCGATGTTGGTGCTGCACCACCTCTCCTCCGGGGCCCCGGAGGTGGGCGTTATGGGGACCGTCGGTTGTGCGGCCCCGCTCAGGGATCTCATCGTGGGGGAGCCGGTCGGTACCACGGCGATGAGGGTGGCCAACCCGGGCTCCGACGTCGACCTGATCGTGCGGGACCAAGAATACTTGTACGGAATCGTCGAGATCGGTTTCGAAGTGGAGGGTGAGGCGGGGGACAGGGTGATCCTGTCCCCCATCGGGTTGGGATTTCGAGTTCCAAAGGTCGAAGTCCGTGTGCGGGGGAATGGTCCTTGGCCGAAGAAGGCATCGAACGGTTCCTCGACGCTTCGTCGCCCCGACCCAAGTTGAGCGATTTAAAAGCCCTTCGTGACAGGCTGGCGGAGCTAGGCGAGGAGGAGGTAGTCACCACCCTTGACGAACTCATCAAGGTCATGGAGAGTTTCGGCATCAAGGATCTCAAGTCGCTCTCAGAGAAGCTCGAGGAGTACGAGGGCGAGTTGAAGGAAATGGAGGACATGCTCAGCTCTTACTTCCAGAAGATGGAGGAACTCGAGCGCAAGCTCAGAATGCACGAGGAGAAACTCAGGATGGAGGCCAGGAGGAGGAAGTCGCTGGAGCGCGAGCTCGAGATGGAAAGGGAGGAGAAGGCCGAGCTCAGGGAGGAACTCAGGCGCAAGGACGTGATGATCGAGAAGCTACGCAGCGACCTGCAGAGGCTCAAGCGCCCCCCGATGATAGTCGGTACCGTGGAGGAGGTCCTGGACGACGGTCGTGTGATAGTGAAGAGCTCGACGGGGCCCAAGTTCCTGTCCAACGTCAGCCCGACGGTCGATAAGGACGAGATAGAACCCGGCGCCTCGGTGGCCCTCAACCAGCAGAGCATGGCCGTGATGGAGGTGCTCCCCTCGGAGAAGGACTCGAGGGTCCTCGCGATGGAGGTGGAGGAGAAGCCCGACGTCACGTACGACGACATCGGTGGTCTCGACGAGCAGATCAGGGAGCTGAGGGAGGTCGTGGAGAAGCCACTGAAGGAGCCGGAGCTGTTCGAGAAGGTCGGTGTAGAACCACCGAAGGGCGTGCTTCTGTACGGTCCGCCGGGCACGGGTAAGACCCTCCTAGCCAAGGCCGTGGCCAGACACGCGGACGCCACCTTCATCAGGCTGGCCGCCCCGGAGCTGGTCCAGAAGTTCATCGGCGAGGGAGCCAGGCTCGTGAGGGAACTGTTCGAGCTGGCCAGGGAGAAGGCGCCCTCGATCATATTCATCGACGAGATCGACGCCATCGGTGCCAAGAGGATGAGGGACGCCACGAGCGGGGACAGGGAGGTGCAGAGGACCCTAACGCAGCTCCTGGCCGAGATGGACGGTTTCGACCCGCTGGACGACATCAAGGTGATCGCCGCGACCAACAGGAAGGACATACTGGACCCGGCCCTACTGAGACCGGGTAGGTTCGACAGGCACATCGAGATCCCGCTGCCGGACGAGGAGGGCAGGTACGAGATCTTCAAGATCCACACGAGGGACATGAACCTCGCGGACGACGTGGACCTGAGGAAGTTGGCCAAGATGACGGAGGGAGCCTCGGGCGCGGACATCAAGGCGATCTGCACCGAGGCCGGTATGATGGCCATCAGGGAGGAGAGGGACTACGTCACGATGGACGACTTCCTGAAGGCCGTGGAGAAGGTCATGCAGGACACCGAGGAATCGACGGAGTACAAGAGGGCGTACCACTAACGGTAAGGACCGCATGAAGAGGCGGTTGCTGGCGGACCCAACGTCGGGGATGAGGAGTAGTGGGCGAGCGGACCCCCTCTCCCCCCGC
>JAADCQ010000093.1 GCA_013154335.1 Methanopyri archaeon | reverse complement strand
CTCTCCTCGTTCGGCGTAAATATGGCACAATTAGTATTAAGGTAGGCGTCAGCGATGTTCTTCAGTAGGTCGTTCACATCGTCGCCGTCGGTGGATACTTGCTTACCCTCGAAGTATCGGGAACCAGTGCAGGATTCCTCACAAACCACCACTGCTCCGCACGATTCGACCACGTAGAGGAGCTTCCAGTGGGGTATGGGCATCGGGGTTCCCGCTACCAGTATCCTCGGGGCGTTCTCGGCTACTCCGATACCATCGTTAACCCTTTCTTCCAATTCTTCGTTTAATTTTTCTACTTGATTTGTAAATCTATCAACGTCATCATAAAATGCTATTTGAGCTATAAGATTAGCGTCTCTACCGCTTATTGGGGCTGGATCTTCCTTTCTAAGTTCATATAATTTTTCCAGAGCTTTTCTCTTTTTGTTGACTCTTTCGATAGCTTCTTTGAGGTTTTCATACGTTATTTTCTCACCGGAAAGTTCCTCAACGAAATTTTTAAACTTGACAACTTGCCTATACCAGTACTCTTTACCGTCCTCATCTTTAACCTGTGGCATCTCCATTATATACATATTCTTATGTTTAGACATTATCTCATACATCTTCTTCTTACCGTCGCAGGTGTTCTCGCCGACGATGACGGTGGAGACCTGGCAGTACGGGCACAATCTGGCGACCAAGAACCCGAACGATGATTTGATCAGCGGGCATAGGTCTCTGGGGAGGTGCTTTTCAGCGTCCGGGATGGGGAACTCGGCGCCTCCACAGAGTCCGACGCACACGCCTCCCACGGCCAGTGGTATCTCCTCGGGGACGTAGACGCAGAACGTCCCGAGCACGGGTTTGCCCTGCTTCCTGAGCTCGTAGAGTTCCTTGATCCGGGCGCCGTGGATATCGGCAACCACGGCGTCGAAGTACTCCATGGCCTTCGGCCGGTTCTCCTGGCTCAGGAATATCTCCTCGTAAACCTGGGGGAGGGCCTCCAGGAGTTGGTCGTGTCGTTCGAGATCGATGTTGAGGTCCTTCCATATCTCCCTGATGTCCTCCGCCAACGGAACCCTCCGCGGGTCCCGTGTCGAGCCCGGTATAAGGGGTGATCTTCCGGGATCCGGATGGCTATGCGATCTTTCGAAGCCAGGACCATTCGGAAACGCCGTCCATCACCATCTGCACTCCGATGGCCATGAGGACGACCCCCATCACCCTGGTGAGAACCGATATCCCCGATCTCCCTAGGGCCTTCGTCAACGCCGTGGCGAACCTGAACGTCACGTACGTGGCCAGGGCTACCCCGATGCACGCGGTTATGGTGGCGGCCCTCCCGTACTTCTCCAACATGACTATCACGGTGACTATGGCACCGGGACCGGCCAGAAGGGGTGTCCCCAACGGTACGTACGCCACGCCGACGTCCTCTTCTTCGACCGCGCCGAAGCCCGTGGGGTCGCCACCCACCATCCCGAAGGCGGCGCGGATCAGGAGGAGACCTCCCGCCACCATGAGGGCGGGGACGGAGACGCCTAGCGCGTCGAGGATGGCTTTCCCGGCCACGGCGAAGGCTAGGATGAGCGCGGTGGCGAACGTGACGGCCTTCTCCGCCACTCTCGTCCTCTCGGAGGGCCTCATCCCGGAGGTGACCGCTAGGAACGCCGGGACGTTGCCGATGGGATCGACGACCACGAACAGTTCGACGAATCCTTTGATGGCGGCCTCGATCTCGTTCATCCCTCGCACCACCCGCACCTGAGGCACCTGCGGGACAGGTGACCGTCGGTGTTGTACGGTCCGTACCTGCAGCCGGACGTGTTACCGGGCGGTGCGATCCTGTCGAGTATGCATCGTCCGTTCAGGATCCTGTACACGATGCCCACCGGGCATGCGTAACGGCAGTAGAACCTTGGTATTAAGAGGGAGGGGACGGTGAGTAGTAAGGCAAGGTACGGGGTTGAGGGTGGCCATGGGTTGGGTGTGATTAGGGTTGGGAATTGGGCCCCTAAGCCCGTGGCGATCAGTAATAGGGGCCCGGCGATCTCGGGTACGTATCCCAGTGTTTTCGGGTACGGGAGATCGTAGGCCTTTCCTCCGGTGATGATGGTCCCCAGCGATGTGAGAAGGTCTTGTACGAGGCCCCAGGGACATGCCCAGCCGCACGTCCTGCCGCCCGCTATCACCGCCGGCGCCGCGAGCGTAAGGAGGGTGATCACGGGTGATCCCAGGATCAGGGACTTGATGACGTCGGTGGATCCGGGGAACCCCAGTCCGGGTGTGGGGATAGGGTACCCGGTGAGGGCGCTTAGGGCGGCCGAAGCGGTAAATCCCGCCGCTACGAGCGGTCTAGGGATCCTCAACCGGTGGACACCCCGGGGGTGCTACCATAACCTCGTCGTTGAGGGGACGTGGAGGGACGGGGATCGCCGTGGGACGCGGCGGTCGGAGGTTACCGTTGAGGTTGAAGTGGTGGCAGGTGCCGCTTCTGATCTGGTTCCTGCTGGTGCTGATAGGGTTCGTGAAGTTCTACGCGGCGACGGGATGCATACCGTTGGGTAGGTTGGCGTTGGTGAAGCTGCACGATCCCGACATCAGGCCGGGCGGGTTGCACGAGCTCATCGCCGTTGATACGGCTATACACTTGGGGAAGCCTGCCGTGGTGGTGGTTCACAACGCGGGGAATGAGTACGCGTACGGGGCTTGGTTGGAGAAGGGAGTGTTGGTGTGGAACATAGCGTGTCTCGATCCCAGGGGTAACAAGGCACCGATAGATTGGTGGGGGGTTCTCAGGGAGCTTCTGTTCGCGGATAGGCTCAAGCACGCGGTGTGGGTTCACGATGGGCCGGTTCCCGGGCCGATATTTCCCAGGGATGCGGTGATGTTCTGGCACGGGACGGTCAGGCAGGGGTTTCCGCTGATCTACGGCGGGTGCGGTTGTGAGCCGTACTACTACATATTGGCGAATTACGGTAACATCCCGTTCGCGATAACCGCGGTGGTTCTCGGGTGGTTCACGCCGTTCATTCTGAGCCCGTTGGAGGCGTTCAGGGAGTTGATACACTATAGGTACTTCCAGTACCTGTACGTGACCAAGGTGCACGGTGTTAGGTTGATCAACACGGTGAACTTGGAGGGATCGGCCAGTGAGTTGGAGCAGGAGGTTCCCGCGATCCCGGTGTCATCGACCCCGAGTCTCGTGGGACCGCCCCCGGGGACGGGACCCGCGTCGAGCGCGCCGACGGGTTACAGAACGTACGGTGGGGGGTACGGGGACTAGCCCCGCTCGGACGGTGACGGGTAGTTGGGCGCCTCGTCCGTGATGGCTATGTCGTGCGGGTGGCTCTCCTCGTACCCCGCCCTCGTTATCCTCACGAACCTCGCTTTCTTCTTCATCTCCTCGATGTTCCTGGCCCCGACATAGCCCATTGACGATCTCAGGCCGCCGACCAGCTGGTAGAGGACGTCGCCCACTGGGCCCTTGTAGGGGACGACGCCTTCGACTCCCTCCGGCACGAACTTGGTCGTGGCCACGTGTCTCCCGCCCTCTATACCGTCCTGGAAGTACCTGTCCGCGGATTCCCCTTTCATCATGGCGCCCAGGCTGCCCATGCCCCTGTACTGTTTGTACAGCCTGCCTTGGAGCCTGATCAGTCTACCCGGGGCCTCATCGGTTCCCGCCAGCAGGTTGCCCAGCATGACGGCGTCGGCGCCGGCCGCGATGGCTTTGGCTATGTCCCCGGAGTACCGGATGCCACCGTCGGCTATCACGGGGACGTCATGGTCCTCGGCCACGTCGGCCACGTCGGCGACGGCGGTTATCTGCGGGACACCCACCCCCGCGACGACCCTTGTCGTGCAGATGGAGCCGGGTCCTATGCCGACCTTGAGCCCGTCGGCGCCGGCCGCGATGAGGTCCTCCGCGGCTTCACCTGTGGCTATGTTCCCGGCGATGACGTCGGCCTCGACCTCGGGCTTCACGGTCTTGAGGAATTCTATGACGGTCCTGGTGTGAGCGTGGGCGCAGTCGATGACTATGACGTCCGCGCCGGCCTCGTCCAACTCGAGGGCCCTCTCCGGGTCCTTAGGTCCGACGGCCGCGGCCACTAGGTACCTGCCCTCGTCGTCCGTGGCGGCGTCCGTTTCCTCCCTGAACCTGGACAGGTCCCTGGCGGTTATGATGCCGATTAGTCGACCCTCGGAGTCGACTACCGGGACCCTCTCTATCTTCTCGGCTTTCATGGCCTCGTAGGCCCTGTCCTCGAGGTCCTCGCCCTCCTCGACGACGACGGGTTCTTCCGTCATGACGTCGCTGACGCGGAGGTTTTCGAGTTCCTCCTCGGACAGTAGATCGACGTCCCTCCTGGTAACTATCCCGATGACCCTGCCCCGCTCGTCGACCACCGGGAGGCCTCCTACACCGTGTTTCTCCATCCTGTCCATGGCCTCGGTGGCGGGCTCGTCCGGTCCTATGGTCACCACGTCGGTTTGTACGACGGTCCTCGCCTCCTTGACCTTCCGGACTTCCTCGACCTGCTCTTCGACGGTCATGTTCCGGTGGATGACACCTAGGCCTCCGTGTCTGGCCATGGCTATCGCCATCTCGGCCTCCGTGACGGTGTCCATGGCGGCGCTGAGTATGGGGATGTTGATCCTGACGTTCCTGGTGACCCTCGTGGACACGTCAACGTCGGCGGGTTCCACCTCCGACATGGACGGTACGATGAGCACGTCGTCGAACGTGAGCGCCAGGTCCGCCTCTTCGATCTTGGAACGGTAGAACCCGGGCAAGGGACGCCCGCTCCCCGCGCCCTTTGGCGCGGGCGCGGGAGGGTAGCGGTTAAAGGTTACGGGGAGGAGAAAAAGAAAACGCAAACGTTTCTACTCTTCCGAGCGCTCCCCGGACTCCTCGGATTCCTTCACGCGTTCTTCTATCTCCTCCACGCGCTCCGCCACGGACTCCACGAACTCGTCGATCTTGGACTTGAACGCCTTGAGCAGCTGCGTGCCTCCCTTTATCAGCAGCAGGCCACCGACGCCCAGACCCACGGCCAGGATACCTATGCTCAAGATGGCGCCCACGCCCGGGATCGGGACGACGAGGGGAGACACCATCACCGCCGCCACTATCGCTACGACCGCGAGGAGGACGTTTTCGATCCCCGATTTGACCCCTTCGTCCTTCTCTCCCAGGATGAGTTCCGATACGAGATCGGCGGCCGGCATCACTATCTCCTTGAGGTGGGCTAAGATCCTGTAGACAAGGTACAGGGCCACCACGATGGCGGCCACGGTCACAACGAGGCTCACCGAAACGCCGACGCCCGGTATGGCGGTTCCCAGAGAGGCTAGGGCGGGTACCACCATCTCCGTCACGACTACCACGAGTATCAGGGCGATCGTGTTTATCAGGAGTGGCGCCAGGTGTTCCCTGACGGCATCCGCGAGGGATGTCTCCTCCGCCAAGCCTGCCACCCCCTCCAGGTCGTGATTTTCGGGTATATAGGGGACAGGGTAGAGGGTGGGGGGTCAACCGCGGAACGTCAGGTAGGCACCGACTGCCGCGAGGATGGCGGCGAGTCCTATCAACCCGGTGGGAACACCGGTCTTGTACTTGCCGGCGGATGTGGGGGCTGAGGAACTCGAGGAGGAACCGGAGGACTTCGACGCCGCCCCGAGGATGACCATGTTATCGCATATCCCGTCGCCGTTCTTGTCGGTGAAGTCCGGACACCTGTGGTGCTGTGTAGTGCAGGGCGTCGGGTAGACCTCGTGATGCACCGTACAACTGTACTGGACCGCCGCCACCGGGCCGAGGGCCACCGCGATGACCACCGCCGGGATCGCCCATGTTCCCCTCACGTCGAACGCCCC
>JAADCQ010000073.1 GCA_013154335.1 Methanopyri archaeon | reverse complement strand
TCCGACTTGGGCTTGGGCGTCGGGATCTTGTCCTTAACCTTCCTGAACGCCAAGGTGCTCTCCCCTACGGCCTTTGCGGACGGTACGGACAGGGATGCTTCGGTGGACCTCACCACGAGGTACACCACCACGATCACGGCCACGGTCAGTACGCACGCGGCCAGGAAGTCCAACAGCGTCATTCTCCTTTACCTCCTTTCCCCTCTTTCTCTTCCACGTCGTCCAACCTTCTGGAGAGCTCCTCCAGCCTTCGGAGCTCGGATTTTAGTTCCTTTAGGGCGAGTTTCGTCTCGACATCGACGTACTTCTCGGCTATCTTTGTTATCAGGGTCCTTATCTCCGTGACCCTCTTCATCAGCCGCGGGTCCTCGGGGAGGTACAGGAGCATGTCGAATATGCGACGCCTTTCCATGTCTTCCCTCACGAGGGCGAGCTTTTCCCTTTCGACCTGCAGTTCGAGCCTCCTTATCTCGGCCTTCCTCCCGTAGACGCGACACGCCATGCCGGCTATGATCACGGCGGCGATGGCTCCCACGAGGGAGGGGAGGAAGTAGGGGTTGGATAGAACGTACGTGAGGGCGTCCAAGGGGATCACCCCTGGAGGCGGTCGGTAACCGATTCGAGGAACGGCGTGGCCAGGGACTCCGGGTCCCGCGCGGTGATGTCCGTGGTCAGCGGGGTGATCACGATTGAACCGCGCATCAGTTCGGCGAGATCTGTTCCCTCGGGCGGGTCGTCCACGACCCTCCCGTCTATCCAGTAGTACCTGCGACCTCGGGGGTCGTAGCGCTCCTCGATCCTGGGTTCGTACATCGTGGGGGCTAAGGGGGCCACCTTGACCTTCCCGTTCCATCTCTCCGGTTCCGGGACGTTGACGTTGAGGATACCCTTCCAGTCCGGGTTCTCCTCGAAGGCCTCGAGCAGCGCCCTGAGTACCTCCTCGACGAGATGGAAATCGACCACGTCATCGTCGGCGCCGTTGCCCAGCCTTACGGATACGTCCCTAACCTCCTGGGAAACGGCGAACGCCGGGATCCCGTTCCCGTAGGCCTCGAGGGCGGCGCCGACCGTTCCGGACGTGGTTATGTCGGCACTGAGGTTCTCGCCCAGGTTTATACCCGAGACCACGAGGTCCGGGGGGTCGTCCGAGACGGCGAAGGAGCCTATGAGGACGGCGTCGGCCGGTGTCCCGGATATGGCGAGGGCCTCCACGCCCTCGATCTCTATCTCCTCGACCCTGACGGGTTCCAATAGGGACACGCTCCTGCCGACGCCGCTCTGTTGGGTGGCGGGTGCCACGACGAGGACGTCTCCGAATTCCTTGCAGACCCTGACCGCTCTTCTAAGCCCCGCGGAGGCGATCCCGTCGTCGTTAGTTATCAGGATCCTCACGTAGCTTCAACCACCTTCCTTCGAAGGTTATCTCCGCGGGTCCGATTAACTTCACCCGGTCTCCTTCCACTTCGGTCTTAAGTTCACCGCCCTTCGTCTTCACTTCGACACTTCCTTCTCCACCTTCGTACACCTCCAAGTAAACCACCGAGGCCGCGACCACGCCGGACCCGCAGGCTGGGGTCCACCCCGCGCCCCTCTCGAAGGTCCTGACACGGAGCACGTTCCCCTCCACCGGGCACGCGAACGTCACGTTGATGTCACCGCCGTAGATATCGTCCCTTATCACGGAGGCCGCCTTCCTAAGCCTAGGGTCCGGGTCCAAGGGGTCTTGCTCCGTCAACCTTACCAGGTGGGGGACGCCCGCCCTGACCTCGTAACCGAGCTCGTTGACCTCCTTCACCTCCGCGCCCGGCACCTCGACGGAGATCGTCCCGTCCTCGATGGTTACCTCGTGGACGCCGGCCCCTGATCGGAGCCTATTCACGTTCTCACCGAGGATCTCGTGGGCCAGTAGGACCACGCACCTAGCGGCGTTGCCGCAGAATTCGGCCTCGGAGCCGTCTGGGTTGAACACGCGCATGCGGACCTCGGGGGGTTCGACATCGACCAGTATCAACCCGTCGGCGCCTACGCCGGCCCGCCTATCGCACATTTCGACGGCGAGTTCCGATGGATCAGCACGTTCGGGTAGGTCTTCCTCGAGCACGAGGACGAAATCGTTGAGGGAGCCATGGGCCTTCCAGAACCTCAAGCCCTGGCCTCCCGGTCAAAGCTTCCTGAGGGCGTCGACGATCTGGGTCTTGGCCTCGGTTTTCTCGTCCACGTCCTTGACGACCCTGGCCGGGACCCCGGCGACGACCTTCCCAGGGGGGACGTCTTCGGTCACGACGGCCCCGGCGGCGACGACGGATCCCTCGCCCACGCGGACGCCCTCGAGGATCACCGCGTTGGCGCCTATGACCACGTTATCCTCGATGACCACGGGTTTGGCGCTCGGGGGCTCGAGGACACCGGCTATGACGGCCCCGGCGCCCACGTGGACGTTCTTGCCTATCTCGGCCCTGGACCCCACGACCGCGTTCATGTCAACCATCGTGCCGTCCCCGATTCTGGCACCGATGTTTATGACGGCCCCCATCATGACCACGACGCCCTTACCGAGTTCCACCTTGTCCCTGATGATGGCCCCCGGTTCGATCCTCACGTCCTCGAACTTTCCGTAGTCCGCCAGGGGAACGGCCCTGTTCCTGTGGTCGAGCTCCTTGTGGTAGTACTTCACGTCGTCCCTGGTGTTCAGCACCTCGAGTATGTCGTCGTGTTCACCCACGGCCACCACGTGGTCCGTTCCCGTGAACACCTTGGCGTCTTCGACTCGCTCTTCCAGCTCCCGGGCCAGTCCCTCGGGGTCTTTCGTTTTGACGTAGAATTTGGCGATGGTCCTCTTGGGACTCTCGGAGATGTACCTGATGAGTTCCTCCGGCGACATCCTCTCGGACACGGGTGGAGGCCCCCGGTCAAACGGTGAGGGAGATGAAGTTGATCGCGATCCGCTCGCCCGCTTCCGTCATGAAACTCTCGGGGTGGAACTGGAGCCCGTGAACGTCGTGGTCGGCGTGTCTCATCGCCATGAGTTCACCGTCGTCTTCCGCCCACGCGTAGGGGATCAGCTCCTCGGGGAGGGTGTCCTCGTCCACGACAAGGGAGTGGTACCTCATCCCCTCGAACGGGCTCTCGACGCCTTCGAGCAATCCCTCCCCCGTGTGCCCTATCGGGGAGGTCTTGCCGTGGACTATCCTCTTGGCCCTTCTCACGTCGGCTCCGAAGGCGACACCTATGCACTGGTGACCGAGGCAGACGCCGAGGATCGGGATCTGGCCGGTGAACCTCTTGATGGCGGGGATGGACACGCCCGCGTCCCTCTCGGGGTGACCGGGGCCGGGGCTTATCACCAGGGCGTCGGGGTCGAGCGATTCTATCCTTCTGAGCGGGGCCTTGTTGGATACGACCTTTAACTCGTCGACCTCGTCCAGGGCCGCGAAGAGGTGGTAGAGGTTGTAGACGAAGCTATCCTTGTTGTTGATCAGTACCAGTCTCGTCCCCAAGGATGGCCCCCACCATGGCGGCCATCTTGTTCTCGGTCTCGAACCATTCGCGCTCGGGGACCGAGTCGTACACGATGCCGGCTCCCGCCTGGGTGAACCATCTCCTGCCGACGGAGAATATCGTCCTTATCGCTATGGCGAAGTCGGCGTCGCCCGTCCAGCTGACGTAACCAACACCGCCCGCGTAGGGTCCTCGCTTGTACACCTCGAGCTCGTCGATTATCTCCATGGCCCTGACCTTCGGGGCCCCGGATACCGTACCGGCGGGGAACGTGGCCCTGAGGACGTCCCACGGGGTGACTCCTTCCTTCGCCTCGCCGACTACCTCGGACACTATGTGTTGGACGTGACTGTACTTCTCCACCTCCATCAGCCTGGTGACCTCCACCGTACCGGGCTTGGAGACCTTCCCGACGTCGTTCCTGGCCAGGTCGACGAGCATGGCGTGCTCGGCGAGTTCTTTCTCGTCCTCGAGCATCTCCCTGGCGAGGCGTTCGTCCTCCTCCGGTGTCTCGCCCCTGGGACGCGTGCCCGCGATCGGCTTCGTGACTATCCTATCGCCCTCCACCTTGACGAGGGTTTCCGGGCTGGATCCTATGATGCGCCTCTCCCCGAACTCGACGCAGTACATGTACGGGGACGGGTTCACGGCCTTGAGGCGTTCGTAGACCGTGAGGGCGTCCGCGACGGCCCTGACCTCCACCCTTCTAGACAGCACGACCTGGAATATGTCCCCGGCCACGATGTAATCCTTGGCCCTCTCCACCATCTCCTCGAACTCCTCCTTTTCCACGTCCCTCTCGGGCTCACCGGTCCTGTACACCCTGGGGGCCTCCGCCTCCTTGACCTCGCGTACGCATTCCTCTATGGCCTCGGCCTTCCACTCGACCTCGTACCCCTCGGGGTGGACGGAGACGAGCTCGACCTTGCCCTCGACGTGATCGAACCTCACCGTCGAATCGTACAGGCAGAACTCGAACCCGGGCCATTCGGGGTCGGGTATCGTGGTGGGTTTCACGTCGAGCCAAGGCTCCACCACGTCGTACGAGACGTACCCGACGAGGCCTCCGACGAACCCCTTCCCCTCGATCCGGGGTAGGGAACCCAGGCATCTCTTCATCAGGAGGAAGTAGTCGTCACCCTCGCCTTCCAGCCCGTCCTCGGACACCAGATCCTCGTAGTCGGGGTCGTAGGGCTCGACGGTCACCCTGTCCCCGTCGCATTGGACGCGTAACGCGGGTGAGAAGCCCACGAAGGAGTACCTGCCGCTCTCGCCCACTTCGGCGGATTCGAAGAGGAACGTGTGGGTGGAGAGGGTCCTGAGGGCCGCGTAAACCTCCGCGGGCCCCGCGTCCCCCACGTCCAGTTCGACGCTGGTGACTTCCATCGGTGTTTCATCCCTTCGCTACGATGATGGGGGCGACTTTCACCTCGAGTACCGCCGCGAAGATTATGCCGAGGAGGAATATGGATACGTTCCTGACCACCCAGGGTGGTACCCTCAGATCCACGTCGGGCCACTGGCTGGGATCTATCCTGTCTATCAGGAGATCTGCCATGTGGAGTCCCATGGCCCCTGCCAGGATAACCGCGGGGAACTCCACGTACCCGTTCGGTGCCATCAGGAACTTCAGGACCTCGTGGGCCCCCTTGGTCGTTGCCAGGGAGCAGAAGAAGGCCCCGGCCGCGAACCCGTTTATCGCGGGGACTATCAGGGGGCCTAGTTTCAAAGTGAGGATGACGTCGGCCTCCTTGTAGTCGTTACCTTCGTATCCGAAGAGGAATCTGGCGGCCTTTATGACTAGGTCGGCGTAGGGTGGGCCTTCCATCAGCACCCGCATGTGGTGAGGGGAGTACTTGACGGCTATCTTGTCGAGCATGAGGGCGATCAGGCCTCCGAAGGTCGCCATGACGACGGCCACGAAGTTCCAGAGGGTTATGGCGGCCGCCACCTTGTAGGCGCCGGCCACCGGTATCATGTTGGCGAGGGCCATCACCTTGCTCTTGGTGGCGGTGACTATGTACTGGGGGAGCTTCGGGAACACCAGGACCGAGGCGGCCCCCACCGCGGCCGCCGCCCCGAACGCCTCGGTCGCTAGCCTGATGTACTCCCACGGCTTGGTCAACGTTTCACCCCCCTGGTGGGATGAGGAGTACGGCGGATTGCCGAGGGCCGGGGGTCCGATGAGGAGGGACCCAGTCAGCCGATCTCCGCCACCAGTCTGAGGAACACGGGGCCCCTGAAGTCGATCTCCTTGCCCGCTTCGGAGGCGTACTTGAGGTATTTATCTGAAAGGCTAACGTTCACCTGAGAGGGCCTCGACACCTTGCGAGCGGATACCTCAACGTCCTCCTCACCGATCGCGAGCGCCTCCTCGACCTCGTAGGCCAGCCTCGCCAGCAAGCCCTCGGCGAAGGTCAGTCCCGTGAAGGTTCCCTTCTCCCTTATCTCCGCTCCCATCTCGCCCTCGGGAGGAACCGCGTACACGTTCCCATCCAGTACGTAGACCTCGTTGAAGGCCGCGGGACCCGCCAGGGGTTCACCCTTCTCCTCCTCGACGGCTTTCACGACGATTTCACGGCCGCCGAAACTCCCGGAGAACAGTTCGACCTCCACGGGTCCTTTCTCGTCGGCCTTCTCCCTGAGCACCTCCAGGGCTTCCCTCACCAGGCGCTCGCCGAAGGACGTGGCTGGCTTCTTCTCGTAGTCGATCATCCTCGCTATCTCCAGGTCGGAGGGTTCCCAACGCTCGTACTTGACGTACGCCAATGATCTGACGTCCTCGATCCCGTGGAGGATCATGCACACCCTCTCCACTCCTATGCCGAGGTTCATGACCGGGTACTCGATGCCGTACTCCGCCAGCGTCACGGGCGAGTACAGGCCGAAGGTGGCCACCTCGACCCAACCCGGGCCCAGTTTCTCGTCCTCGACGGTGTCCTCCAGCTCGGGGTGGTAAGCGTAGACCTCGGTCTGGGTGCCGGGGGCGTAGTACTTCGACATCTTCTCGTCCGGGACGAACTCGAACTCCTCGAAACCCAGCTGGGATAATACGGCCTCGGCGACCGCTTTGCCGGTGTCGACGGTCACGTCGTCCCCCACGACCACGCACGAGGCGGAGTGGTATGTGTAGAGGTGGCTCTCGTCCTCCTCCTGCTCCCTGCGGAAGCATCTGTCCACGCAGAACAACTTGAGGGGTGGATCCTCCCTCTCCAACAGGTCGGAGATCGTTATGAACCAACCGGCGGTCATGTGGGAACGTAGCGTCAGGTGGGGTTCGAGGGGCTCGGGCCTCAGGGACTTGAACTCGGGGAACACCTCGTCGAGAACCTTGAGGGCCGTCCCGTCGTCGACGTCCAAAGCCTCCGCCAGCTCGTGGGTCAGTTCATCGCCGTCGATCTCTCCTTTCTTGTAAGCGTGAAGGACCCCTCTGAGGGCCTCCACCTCCTCGTCCTTCAGAGTCTTCCCGGTTATCTCCTCTATCCGCTCCAATCTGTCAGATCCGAGCCCGACGTTAGGACGGGGGAGTCCGGCCAGGTAGAAGCACCTGTCGAGGACCGCGGCGGCCTCGGGGCCGAACTGCCTGTACACGTCCTCTTCCGGGATTATCACGGGGTTGGGGACTTCCCTGAAGCCCGCCCTCAGGTAGGCCTCCCTCAGGGCTTGGATGGTCTCGTAGAGGGGGTGAGGTTGCCCGTGTTCCACCTTGACGCGTGGCCATCTGTCGAGGGTGGGTTTATCCAGGAGTTTCCCGCCCTCGATCCAGGCCTCTTCGAAGTCCTCCTTGGCTTTGGCCCTCAGTCTCTCCATGGTCTCCTTGTCGAACGGCAACCGGGGGAGCACCCCGTCATCCGGAGCGTTCGAGCGCCCGTCTGAGTTCCTCCGTCTTGCGGGTGACGGTGACCTCGCTCCTGGTCTTTTCCACGAGGGATCTCGCCACATCCTGCTTACGCTTGAGGTTGGGGACGACCGCCCTTGGGTAGTCGAAGGTCATGGTAAGGGAGTATATCTCCTCCATGTGGTCCAGGAACCTCTCGGCGGAGTCGAAGTCGCCCTCCCTGAGTGCGTCCACCACTATTCTCCTTAGTTCCCCGACGACGTCGAGGAGGCCGAGGAGGTACGCCCTGGGCGTCACCCCGATGTCCTCGGGTGAGGGTACCTTTCCCTCGGTGACGATACCGTACAGTATCTCGGCCTCGGCGTACTCCTGGAGATGTCCCTCGGCGAACCCACTCCTCCAGAGCTCCGGGAAGTCGGATAGGAGGTCTCTCAATCGTTCGACCAGTTCGGCGGCCTCGTCGAGTTTCTCCCTGGCTTCCTCTATCTCGTCCCGGTGGATCGCGTAGATGGCCTCGGAGCTCAGCTTGTGGAGGTCCCTCAGCACCGGCATGGCCTCGTCCCTGGCCTCGTCCATGGCGTCTAATTCCTCTCGAACCGTTTCAAGACTCTCTTCCAGGTTGCCTATCGCCGGCAACGTCTCACACCCCCGCTGGACTTTTTACGATCCGGTGTGCGAGGTGACCTGCGGGGGTCTCGCGATGGCCGAGGACGGTGCGCTGAAGAGGTTGGCGGTCGTACTCGGTCTGGTCGCGCTGGCCGTGATGTTGACGCCGGGGTTCTTCGTGGCGACGATCTTCGTGGTGCCGTTGCTGGCGATCCTGGGGCTAGGGGCGCTGGTGATCCTGGTGCTGTTCGGGGGCCCGATACTGGAGACGGTGTTGACGGCGAAGAAAGCGTGGACGGTCGTCAAGGTGATCAGGCTGGCGGCGGCTCTGTTGACGCTGCCGTTGGCGGTGCTCGTCAGGGCGTTGGGCGGTAGGTCCGGCGAGGGCGGGAAGGAGAGCTCATGAAACCCGAGGTTTACGCGCTGATGGCAGCCGTTCTTTGGGGGATCACCCCCGTCATCGAGAAGATCGGACTCAAGAGCATGAACCCGCTCGTGGCCACGATAGTGAGGAGCCTCGCCGCCGTGGCCTTCTTGGCCGCCCTCGGTGTCGCGGTCGGGGAGCTGAGGTGGGAGCCCGGGTTCAAGAAGGCCCTGCCGTACATGATCTCGGGCGGTATCCTGGCCGGAGGCCTGGGCCTTTACCTCTACTACCTCGGGCTCAGGTCGGGCGACCCGGGTAGGGTGGTGGCGGTCTCCAGCACCTACCCACTCTTCACCTTCCTGGCCGCGGTGTTGGTGCTCCACAGGAGACCCGGTCCCGACGCGATCCTGGGCGCCGTGCTCGTGGTGATCGGCGTGATGTTGTTGGCGAGGTACACCGTGTGAAGCGGCCGGATGACGTGCAGTTGGGACGCCGAGGTGACGATGACGATTGCGGCCGTAACCGACGGCCTCCTCCCGATGACGAACCGTGGAGTGGCGGATCGCGGTGAAGAAGGGCATACGGCCCGAGGGACCCTCACGATTCCAGGTATCTACGTCCTACCTCGATCAGGGTCTCTACGTCCAGCTCCGTGGGGTCCTTACCCTCCACCTCGCGTCTGAGTTCCTCCGGGAGTGCCTCGAGCACGGCTTCCGGGTTATATTCGAGCTCCATCCGGGTTAAACCGGCTAAGACGAGTTCCTCCGGATCGAAACCGTTCTCCTCGATCCACGACGCCAGCTTCCTCACGGTCGATTTGGCGGGCGATCTACCGAAGCCGTCCTTTATCGATAGGATCACCTCGAGCGGTACCCCGGTCTCCTTCGCGAGCCTCCTGGGGGACCCCACGGCCTGTACGGCGCCGGTGATCAGGAACTTACCGTCGCCCCGGGAGAGTATCTCGCGGACCTTCTCTTCGACGTCGCTCAATCCTCTTCGACCCCGAACACCTCGTCCCTGGCCTTCCGGACGAGCTCCAACTTCTTCTTCGCGACCTCCCTGGGTAGTTTCCTGAGACCGCAATCGGGATCCACGTACGCTATCCTATCCTCCCCGAGTACGTCCACGGCGCGTTCTAGCCTCTTGACGACCTCGTCCAGTTCCTCGACCTCGTCCGTGTCGGATCTGACGATACCCACGGCGATGGGCTTGTCGCCCTCGGCCACGGCGTAAAGGTTGGCGGGACATCCCGCGAACTCGTGGTCGAACACGTCGGCTTTGACGTGTTCCTCCAGTTCCTCGTATATCGTGGTGATGTTCCCGCACACGTGGAGAACCCTGGTGCCGTCGAAGGCCATCAGGATCGCGTTGATGTACTCGGCCGCCTCCTCGATGGATACCATGCCGGTGGATAGGACCGGCTCGTCCACCTGGAGGACCTCGGCGCCGGCGTTGTTGAGGCGTTCGGCCTCGAGGGCGAGCGCCCTGGTGATATCGTCTAGTAGCGAGGGATGGGTGTTGGAGGGGTATACGTCGGATCTCAACTCACAGGATACCGCGAGCGTGACGGGGCCCGTCAGTATGGCCTTCACCTCGGCGTCCTTCCCGGCCTCGTCCACGGCCACCTCGTAGTCCCGGACGAGGGGGCTCTTGGGTGCGGGCTGGACCCTTCCGACTATGGCGGGTTTGTCCTCCACGGTCATCCCAGGGATGTACGAGGCGAATATCTCCACCATGTCTCCCCTTACCTGACCGTCGGACACGAGTTCTATCCCGGCCTCGATCTGGTCCCTTACGGCCTCCCTTATCGCCTCCTCGTAGGCCGACCCTCGGCCGAGTTTCTCGACTATCCTCTCCTTGAATCCTGGGGCGTATCTCACGGGGTAGCTGCCGACTACGGTGGTGGTGGGGACGTCGTTTCCCATCCCGTCATCACCCCGGTTCCGCGGGACAGACCGTGCAGAAGGAGCCCGGTTGTCCTTCCCTCCTCTCCTTGATGGGGCACAGGTACTTACCGTCCACCTCTCTAACGCGCCCGACGCCTGGGAATCTGGTTCCGGGTGGGTGCACGGGTTCCTCGAGGTGAAACACGGCGAAGGCGGCGGCGGAGGCCTCGTAGAGTAGGAGGAGGGGCGAGTCGTAATCCGGGTCCTCCGCGTACTCGTGCACTATTTCCAGGAATTCCTCGTACCCTTCGACGGGTTCGTCGGGAACGTCCCTTGGGTCGGTCTCCCTCATCTCGTTGATCCGGCGGACGAGGGATTCGAACAGGGACCTCAGTATCTCGTCGCGGTACTCTTTGGGGTGAACGAAACGGGCCTGTTTCCACGCTTCGCGACGCAGGAGGGCGAGGACGGTGGGGTCCGCGCGACGGGCCACGTGTCGGCAGAGCTCGACGAGATCCCTTTTGGTTTCCACGGATTCGAAGGCCTCGAACACCTCCTCGAAGGAGGAGGGGGGCACGCTAGGAAGCCTTATCCTTCTGCTGGTGTTTGATCCTGAGGCCAAGGATGCACCCCATCCCCCGGTTCCCGCCGAGCGGGTTCTTCGGCGTCCCCAGGCAGTTCATGCACCTGGCCATCACCGCCGCTCCCCTGGCCAGGCCGTCGTCGACGAACACCAGGTCCTCGTCCGGGTTCCACAGGTCGCTGAACTCCTCCTCGATGATCCTGTACACGAGCTCCGGCTTCTTCCCGGTGATACCGGCTCTACCGGTGATGCCTATGGCGTGATCTTCCGTGAGCAGGTCCAGGTCGAGGGCGGTTTCGATGAGTCTCTTGGCTATCAGGGCCGAGGTCCAGTCGAGGACTCCGAACAGGAGCTCGTAGCCTCCCTCCTCGTACGCTTCGCGTCCTATCTCCGACAGCTTAGGCAGGTCGCTACCGTTCTCCCCGACGTCGCACCCGATGAGCTTCAAACCGGCCTTCTCGGCGGCTTTGGGATCGACGGGTACCGTACCGAACCTCTTGGCGGTCTTGGGGACCTCCCTTATGTCGATGAACTCGTGTACTTCTTCGGCGTACTCCCTGGCCTTCTCCCCCACGTCGGGCTCCACCTCGTCGAAGGGGAGGTCCAGGGCACACCCGGTCTCCTCGTCGACTTCGCCCGTTCCCCTCACTATAGCGTCCATTATCGCGCCGGCGAGCCCGCAGAGGTTGCCTATCGTGTTGGCGTAAGGCAGTTCGTCGTCCGTGATCCTGCCCGCCAGCGTGGTACCGTAGTCTATCGCCATGCATGGGTTCCTGAAGTCGACCTCCGTGGACTTGGCGCCCACCTTTATCCCGGCCATCACGAGCTCGCCTTCCATCTCGTTCGCGACCACCTCCTTACCGCCGGGAGGCTTCACCCCGGTTACGGCACCGTCGAAGTACACCTTGTCTATCAGGGAGTACTTCCGGAAGGGTTCCGGTATCTGCTCCTTGGACATGGCCGCGGTCATCTTGTTCGGAGGGATGCCCGCCTTCAGACACCCGTCGGCCAGGGCCTTGATCATCTCGCCGACCTCCTCGGGCGAGGCGAAACCGGCGGTGACGCCCGTGGACCTGACCACGAAGTGGACGTCGTCTATCGAGATGTGGGCCTTCCTCACGGCCTCCTTGAGAACGTCCGCGACCATCTCGGCGACGGCCTCCCTGGTCAGCTTGACCCCCCAGACGGTCTCCCCGAAAACCTCCTCGCCGGGTCTAGGCGGCCTCACGTCCCTGGTCATCCGCACCTCCTTGTGAATGAGGTAAGTGATGCCTTCTTCGAGGTCCGTGGCCGTCAAGATGCACTTCGTGGTCGTGTTACCCAATTCGACGGACGCCACGATGTAGTAGTTCTTGGCGACGGCCTGGGGACCGGTCACCTTCTCGCTCTCCGCTACCTGGGGACGACCTCCCTTCTTAAACAGTTTTGAAAGGAACCCCAACGGCATGTAGGTGGCCCCGTTCACGACCGAGACCTCGAGGTTATCACCCTAACCCTATCAACGCCCGGAAAGCACCTCCCGAACCACCTCACGGACCCTCTCGTCCAGGGCCCTACGGGCCTCGGGGTCCCCGAGGACCTCCTCGAGGTCGAGCCCGTTGGCCTCCGCGATGATCTCGCGCAGCCTGTTCCTGCACAGGGCGAAGAGGAAGCCCTCGAGGTCCTCCGGGGGCTCGCCTAGGACGTGTAGACCGGTCTCCACGAACGCCGTCTCGCGCACCTCCAACTCCTCGAGGGTCTCGGGGTCCGGTTTCTCGCCCCTGCGGAGGCTGTCCTCGATCTCCTCCCTAAGCTCCTCCGTACCCGCGTCGGTCGTGTCGAGCGGCGGGGGGCAGTGATCGACGAGCGTGGAGTAGCCCCTCCTCTTGGCTTGGGTGCCTTCGGACGGGTTGCTCACGATGTACCAGTACACCATCGGGGTGTCGCCCAAGCAGACCTCGGGCCAGCAGCACGGGGACAGACCGACCGACTTACCGGGTAGCCATTCGAGGGTTCCGTGGGTTCCAGCGTGGAGGATCACGTCGGCCTTGAAAACGTCCCGTAGCCAGCGGTAGAACGCGTAGTAGTGGTGCGTTGGGGGACACTTCGGGTCGTGGAGGATCTTGCACACCTCGCCGTTGCACGCGGCGCCGGCGCAGCCCCGCTTGGGTTGGACGCCGATGAACACGTTCCCGGTCAGTATCCCGGTTATCACGAGGCCGTCGTCCACGACCATACCCTCGCCCGGGGGTTCTCCCCACGTTTCGATCATCTTCTCGCGTAGATCCTCCGGGAGTTCCTCGAACCATTCCAGGTACCTATCCAGGGGCACGATGTCCACGACGCCGCCCGCCTTCACTATGTCCTCCACGGTCGTGTTTTCGAACTCGTTGAAGGCTTTCCTCCGGATGAACTCCCGCTCGAGTTCCCTCCCGTCCGAAGGGACCCAGTCGACCCTGTAACCCTCGTCCTTGAGCCTCCTCAGGAGGCGTGCCACGCTCTCGAAGGT
Source organism: Methanopyri archaeon (assembly GCA_013154335.1). Classification (GTDB taxonomy): domain Archaea; phylum JAADCQ01; class Methanopyri; order Methanopyrales; family Methanopyraceae; genus Methanopyrus. The sequence continues at coordinate 10,113 of JAADCQ010000073.1, read as the reverse complement.
GTCGAGGCCCATGGCGGCCCCGATGCCCGCCTCTCCGCGGGAGCACACACCGTTGTTCAGGATCACGGCCACGCGCCTCTCGGACGGGGGTTTCCTCCTCAACTCCGCCCATCGAGCGGCCCTTCGCGCCGCGAATCGGCACCTCTCGGGGTCGGGGACGAACCCCCGTCCCTCGGGGTCTTTGAACCCCACGACCACGGGATCGATCCTACCCTGCAACTCGGGTAGGGCGACGCCGTAAGCGACGTCGCCCGTCGGGAGCCCGGCGTCGGAGTCCTTCCAATCGTCACGTGTTCCGTACCACGATACCACGGCGTTGATCACGGGAACGCCGAGCCTCGATAGGGAACGGTACCCTTCCTCGTAACCGCGCTTGAAGGAGGGCTTCTTCACGGCCAACACGACGTCGACGACCGGCTCGCCTTCCTCGGTCGTTAGGAGTTCGTCCAGGGGGCGGCCTTCCCCGGGTTTCGTGAACACGCCGACGGCCTCCAGGCCTTCCTCGCGTAGGCTTTTCATCAGGGCCTTCGGCACCTCGAGGTCGTTCCAGATGTACGCCTCTCTCGAAACGTACACGGCGGCCGCCGGACCTTCGACTCGAGCCGCGGGGTCCTCCAGGTAACGGCCTTCGGTGTCGAACCCACCGTCGACGGGCATGGGTTCCGGGTCGTCGTAATCGACGTCCTCGTCCAAGACCTCGCTGAGGAGGAACCTGATGGCGTTCTCGAGGTTGCGTTCTCCACCCTCCCTGACGTACCTCACCGCCGTCTCGAGAACCTCGGGGTCTACCGTGTTGAGGTTCTGGACGCCCGTGGACCCGTCGATGGGGACCGCGACCACCTCGGCGTCCTCCGGCACGTACCTCGGGGCCGTCACCCTGATCATGAAGACGAGGTCCGGGTCCTGAATGTGGGGTTCCTCGTCCTGGTGGATCGCCTCGATCTCGACGTGTTCGCTCAGTTTCTCGGCTACCTTTCTCGCCGCGGGTAGGACGGTGGATGAGCACACGAGGAGTATCTTGCGCATATCGTGGGTCCCCCGCCCGCGTTCGTAGGACGTGGGGCGGAGTACTTTTCAACGTGTTCCGACGTTCCGTCACTGGAAAGTTACCGCTCCCCTCGGGGGTGCGTGGGTGAGGACCCGCGTGGGTATGCTCGCCGCCCTCCTGGCCCTCCTGGAGTCGAGGGCGGATCCGAACGAGGTCCACGACGTGCTCCGTGAAGTTGAAGATGAGGACGTCAAGAGGTTGTTAGAGACTTACAAAATCGCGGCTAATACGGCTAAGGATATAGGCGAGGTTAACATAAGATCTGAGCTTCCAGAAGGTACTATAGTTGAAAGAAGGTTAGAATGGAGGGATGATAACACTCTGATTATGGATATAAAATGTCCTATGAAACCAATATGTAATGCTTTGGAAAAACTTGGCTACGTGGATAAAAGTTGCCTTCCAGCTATACTGACGTTGGCTGCGATTGGTGAAGGAAAAATTGAGAAAGTTGATAGGAGTGGGGACACATGCAGGGTGATCCTGAGGATCAAGTGAGGGTTATGGTGACGTCGTTGTGCGTGGCGCTCGGCGGGCTGCTGGAGGAGGCGGAGACGGACCTCGACGAGGTCGTTGAGTTCCTCAGGGGACTCGTCAGGGAGTTGAGGGACGAGGAGGGGATAGCCGGGGAGTGGGCGGTGCGGATGGAGGAGATCGTGGGGAGGGAGTTGGCGTCGGCGATGAGGAAGGCCGTGGAGGAGGGGGAGGCGGAGGTTAAGTTCAAGGACACCGCGGTGAGGGTCAAGAGGGATGACGGGGTCCTCGAGGCGTTGGTGGACGAGGGGATCTACTGCACGGGGTCGTCGACGGCCTCGAAGGTGTTACCGTGTGCCGTCTTGATGATGTGGGCGGCGGAGGAGGCGGGTCTCGACGTGGAGGGCGTCGAGGTGTACCCGTCGCCCGGGGACGAGCCCTGCAGGATATTGTTGAAGCTCAAGTCAAGGTGAGTGCCGCGTGGACCGCTGCCCCTATCACCGTGGCCACCGCTAGGCTCCACGCCAGGGATATCGCCGGCCATTTCAGGGATCCCGTTTCGGACCACAGCGAGGCGAGGGTGGCGACGCAGGGGAAGTACAGGGTGGTTACCAGCGCCAGTACGAAGGCTTTGTCCGGGCTCAGGTGCGCGTTCAGCATCGTGAGGGTGGATACGACCGTCTCCTTCGCGGCGATCCCGTTGACGAGCGCGACGGCTTCCTTCCAGCCCAGTCCGAGTACGGGTCCGGTCACGGTCGCCAGGGCGTGTCCTAGTACCTCGGTCGCGCTTCTCCCGGTGCCGATCGGTTGCGGGTACTTGGACGCGGCCCACAGGGCCAGGGACACCGCCAGTACGGTGGTGCCCGCTTTCTCGAGGAACTCCTTCGATCTTATCCACGTGACCGTGAGGACGGTTCTGGGGTGCGGGCGTCGGAGTCTCGGTAGTTCGATGACGTGCCCTCCCGTGGATCGCTTCCCTCGGTGGAGAAGCCCATCGAGCAGGGCCGCGGAGCCCAGGAAAGCCGCGAGGGCCACGGCGTAGATGGCGACGGCGGCGGGGACGCGTAGGCCGGGAGGCATCTTGGCGGTGAGGAAGGTTATGACGGCCAGCCTGGCGCTGCACGGGACGAAGGGTATCGTGACGGCGGAGAGGAGCCTGGCTCGAGGGTCCTCTATTATCCTGGTCCCGGTGACGGCTGGCACGTTGCACGACAGGGATATGGCCACGGGGAACACGGTCTTCCCGTGGAGACCGAACCTCGCCATCAGGGGTGCGGCGAGGGCGGCCACTCTGGCGGTGTACCCGGAGTCCTCCAACATCGTTAAGAGGAGGAGCAGCAGGAACACGTAGGGGTACAGGGATAGGACGGTTCCGACTCCCTCTATCAGGCCCTGGTTCACCAGGGATCTGAACGGTTCGTGGAGGTGGGTCGTGGATAGCGTCTTGAGGACGTCTAGGAGCCCGTCGATGGCGTCCTCTAGGAAGCCCCCTAAGGTGAAGGCTATCCAGAAGACCGCGGCGAGGACGGTGAGGGCCGTGACGGTACCGTACACGGGGTGCGTGAGGATCTTGTCGAGACGGTCCTGGAGTTCGAACCCGTCCTCCCTCGTCTCGACCGTCTCGGAGACGATACGGTATGCTGTTTCCCTTCTGGCGTCCTCGGTGGCTTCCCTGACGGGCCGGCCGAGTTCTTTCTCGACCTTCCGCCTGAGGTCCCTCACTTCCTCACGGACGCCTTCGGGGAGGCGTTCCAGGATCTCTTCCACGCCCTCCAGGGCTCTGATCGCCGCCCATCTGGGTATCCCGTGTTCGGAGGTGAGTCGTTCCACGGCCCTCTCGATCGGTTCCGGGTAGTCGGGGGTCACGGGCTTCGGTTCCACTCTTCCCTCCGCCACGTCGGCGATGGCCCTTTTAAGGCGGTCTACTCCTTCGCCGGATTTCGCGGACGTGCCCACGACGGGGACGCCGAGTTTCTCCTCGAGTCCGTCCAGATCCACGTGGATGCCTTTTCTGCGGGCTTCGTCCATCATGTTGACCGCGAAAACGAGGTGGTGGTAGCCCAACTCGGCGACTTCCATGAGCAGGGCTACGGATCGTTCGAGGGAGAAGGGGTCGCCCACGACGACGACCGTGTCGGGTTTTTCCCCGTACCCGCCGAGGAGGTACGAGATGGCCACGCGTTGGTCCTCGGAGGATCCCGTGAGGGAGTAGAGGCCGGGGAGGTCGACGATCTTGTACGTGGTGTTCCCGTGTTCGTAGCGGCAGGTTTTACGTTCGACGGTGACCCCCGGCCAGTTGCCCACCTCAACCTTGACGCCGCAGAGGCGGGACATCAGGGTGGTTTTCCCTACGTTCGGCGGTCCCACTAGGGCCACGGTCTTCCCCAAGTATCGTGACCCCTACCCCCTTGTACCGCCGTTAGGCTGTCCTAATCTTTTGAAACTATCGGGTCACCCCACCTCCTCGACTAGAACCTTGGCCGCGAGTCCCCTGCCCAGGGAGAAGGTGGCGCCTCCGACGCGGACTATGACCGGGCCGGGTCCCGTCTTCACGACTTCCAGCTCGGCCCCGGGTACTATCCCGACTTCTCTCAGCATGGTCATGGCGCCCCTTCCCGCGACGATGTCCACGACCCTAACCTTGGTCCCGGGCTCCACCTCCGTCAGGGGTTTCGCCAAGGACATCCCCCTTCCTTCGGGCGTAGTCCCACGCGTGGGCGAGGGCCCTGGCCGCCCTTTCGGGCGATGGGAAGGTGGGGACGCCGCCGTCCTCCAGGGTTCTTATTCCAAGCTCCACCGAGTGTCTGCCCATCCAGACGCCCAGGACGGGACCGGGGAAGTCCTCGGCGAACTCGAGGACTATCTTGGCCGTCTTCACGGGTTCCGTCATGCTCTGGGGGGTCAGTATCACCATGACGGCCCCGTAGAGGTCGGGATCCGCGAACTCCTCCAGGGCGATCCTGTACCTCTCCGCGTCGGCGTCTCCGAGGACGTCCACGGGGTTCTTGGTCGAGGCCTCGGGCGGTAACACGCTCGGGTCGCCTTCGGGTTCGGGGAGTTCGAAACCGTGGGAGTACAGGGCGTCGGCCGCCAGGATGCCTCCTCCTCCGGCGTTCGTCACGACGAGGACCCTGTTGGACCGTGGGGGTTCCGATTTGGACATCAGCTTGGCGGCGTCGAAAGCCTCCTCGAATCCTTCCACCGTGATGCCGCCGTATTGGCGGATGAGACCCTCGTAAACGGGCCCGGATCCGGCCATGGATCCCGTGTGGGTGCCCACGGCCTCGGCACCGGCCTCGGTCCTGCCTCCCTTGAGGACTATCACGGGCTTCTCGTCCGTGCACCTTTCGAGGGATTCCAGGAAGGCTTCGCCGTCCTTCACGCCTTCGACGTAGAGGACCACGACGTCCGTCTTGTCGTCCCCGGCCAGGTAGTCCAGGAAGTCCGGGAAGTCCAGGTCCGCGGCGTTACCTATGCTGACGAACTTGCTGAAACCGACCCCGACCGTTCCGACGTCGCCCGAGGAGAACCAGTCGATCACGGAGGTGGCCAGGGCCCCGCTCTGGGTGATGAAGGCTATGCCGTCCCCGGGGGGTGATTCGGCGGCGAAGGACGCGTTGAGGCCGTTCTCCGTGTTTATGACGCCGAGGCAGTTCGGCCCGACTATCCTGACTCCGTGTTTACGTGCCGTTTCGACGAGCTCCTTCTCTAGGTCCTCGTTACCGGCCTCGGAGAACCCGGCGGATATGACGATGCAGTAGGGGACGCCCTTCTCGCCCGCCTCTTCGACTATGGAGGGGACTATCGGGGCGGGTACGGCTACCACGGCCAAGTCCACGGGGTCGGGGGCGTCGCTGAGGGAGGGGTAGCATTTGAGCCCCAGGATCTCGTCGGCTTTGGGGTTGATCGGTACCACGTCGCCCTCGAAGTCCCTGACGAGGTTCTTGAGGATGCCGTGACCGACCTTCCCGGGATGGCGGGAGGCGCCTACCACGGCCACGCGTCGGGGGTAGAAGAGCTTCTTCATCGTTCGCTTCCCTCCTCGTTCAGTACGGCGGGGAGAACGTCCATCACGGTGACGACTCCCACGACCTTGCCGTCCTCCACGACCACCGCCCTGTCCTGTCCCTGGGCGGCCATGGCGTCGAGGGCCTTCTCGAGGTCGTCGTCCGGGGCCACCGTGACTGGTTCCCGAGCCAGGTCGGATGCCTTCATGTGCTCCCAGTCGCCGGACGCGAGCGCGCGGACGACGTCGGTCGAGGTGACGAGTCCCACGAGGGTGCCGTCATCGTCGAGGACCGGGACGCCGTGGACGGATAGGGAGACGAACTCCTTGAAGACCTCCTCGGCGGGGTCATCGGCGGCCGCGGTGACCAGGTCTTCGGTCATGACGTCCCTCACCTTCAAGTTGGGACCCCCGGTGTCGGTTCGTCTTGGTCCGCTGCGCATTAAAAACCGAGCGAGTGCTTGAACGGGGGGTTGGCGTTGGCGGAGGATACGTTCTCGCGGGTCGAGACCTCGAGGGCGGTGTTCGAGCACGACGGTGAGAAGTGTCAGGGATGCGGTGCCTGTATGGAGGCGTGTCCGAACGATGCGATCCTGGTGAGCGTCGGTTACCTGGAGGTGGACGAGTCGTCGTGCGTGGCGTGCGGTAAGTGCGCTCAGGCGTGTCCGACGGGAGCCCTTAGGATGACGCCTAAGGGGTGATGCTCGCCTTGGTGAAGATATTCAGGTGCGCGAGGTGCGGTGCGGTGATCGAGAGGCCGCCGGGTTCCCCGAAGCCCTCCCAGTGTCCCGAGTGTGGGGCGCCTTCGGTGTACCTGCATCGTGTGAACCCGGGCCCGCCCAGGGGGTCGTGGGCGGGTTACGCGCGGATAGGTAGGGGGATGGGTCGCGGAGGTCCGAAGGGGCCTCGGGGGTAGGCCCCTCTTCGGATGACCGAAAGTTATGATATTCGTAACGATGTTGGGGGTTGGTGGCCCCGCCGGGATTTGAACCCGGGCTACGGGCTCCGCAGGCCCGCGTCCTATCCAGGCTAGACTGCGGGGCCGGTCGTGGCCGTGGCGGCCGGTTCCGACACCGTTTAAAAAAGGTTACGCGGGAACCCGCCCACCAGCCGATCCGGGGGCCTTGAAAGCGTGTGGTGGCGCGAGCACGTCAAGGAGATACAGCAGAAGGCCGAGACCGGCGAGTACGTCGTCAGGGGCTTCGGCACCAGCAGGAAGCTCCCCCACTTCGATGATCTGGTCATACTCCCGGCCCAGGTCTCCAGGCCTCCTATAGACAAGTACAGGGAGCCCTGTAACACCAAGACGGTCCTCGGGGACAGGTTCGCGGAGAAGCCCCTCAAGTTGGACACACCGATACTCGTCGGCGCCATGTCTTTCGGCGCGCTGAGCAAGGAGGCCAAGATAGCCGTCGCCAAGGGTACGGCCATGGTGGGCACGGCCACCAACACGGGCGAGGGAGGGATGCTCCCGGAGGAGAGGGAGGAGGCCAAGTGGCTCATCGCCCAGTACGCGTCCGGTAGATTCGGGGTCTCGGCCGAGTACCTGAACGCGGCCGACGCCATCGAGATCAAGATCGGGCAGGGAGCGAAGCCCGGGATGGGCGGCCACCTGATGGGGGAGAAGGTCACCAAGGAGATCGCCGAGATAAGGGGCATACCCGAGGGGTCAGACGCCCTTTCCCCGTCCAGGCACATGGACATAGTGGGTCCCGAGGACCTGAAGATGAAGATAGAGCAGCTCAGGGAGATCACGGATTGGAAGGTCCCGATCATCGTGAAGTACAGCCCCGGTAGGGTGAAGGAGGACGTCAAAATCGCGGCCAAGGCCGGCGCCGACATCATCGCGATAGACGGGATGCAGGGTGGGACCGGCGCGTCCCCCGAGATAGCCACGGAGAACGCCGGTATCCCGACCATCGCCGCCCTCGTGCAGGCCGTCGAGGCCCTCAACGAGATCGGGATGAGGGAGGAGGTCGACATCATCATCTCCGGCGGGATAAGGGACGGGGCGGACGTGGCCAAGGCGCTGGCGCTCGGTGCGGACGCCGTGTACGTGTGTACCGGGGTCCTGATCGCCATGGGGTGCACGGCGTGCATGCAGTGCCACGCGGGGGTGTGTCCCGTGGGTATCTGCACCCAGGACCCCGAGTTGAGGAAGAAGCTGGACGTGGACGAGGCCGCCAGAAGGGTCGCCAATTACCTGAAGGTGATGACCGAGGAGTGCAAGATGCTGGCCCAGCTGGCGGGTAAGACGGACGTTCACAACCTGGAGAAGGAGGACCTGAGGGCGCTCAGCCTCGACGTGGCGGCGATAACAGGGGTCAAGATGGTGGGCTCGGACTTGGAGGTCACGGGGGACGAGGGCCCGGCATGATCAGGATAATAGACAACCACGGGCAGTACGTGCACCTCATCCGCAAGAACTTCGATTACATGCGGGTCCCGGCGGAGATCGTGCCCAACACCGTGGACCCCGACGAGGTCGTGGAGGAATCGGACGGGATCGTCGTGAGCGGCGGGCCGGACAGGGAGAGAGCCGGTAACTCGAGGGAGATCATCGAAAGGGCCGCGGGCGAGGTGCCCGTCCTCGGTATCTGCCTGGGTCATCAGTTGATGGCCGAGGTTTTCGGTGGCGAGGTGGATTGGGCCGCGGGTAGGGAGGAGTACGCGAGGACCGAGGTGGAGATACTCGACCACACGGGGATATTCGAAGGACTGCCGGACAGGATAACCGCCTGGGCCTCGCACAAGGACGAGGTCAAGGAGGTTCCCGAGGGTTTCGTCGTGACGGCCAGGAGCGAGAAGTGCGAGGTGGAGGCGATGAGGCACGAGACCGAACACCTGTACGGGGTGCAGTTCCACCCGGAACTGAAGTTCACGGAGTACGGCGCCGATATCCTGGCCAACTTCGCCAGGATCTGCGGGCACGAGCCCCGAGGCTAGCGCTTTTCGACCACGAAGAAGGCCTCCGGAACGTCCCCCGACAGGTCCACCTCCTCCACCCTCATCCTCCAGGGCTCGTCCAACCTCTCCATTATCGCGTCGAATATGCGGCAGGAGGGTAGCCCGTCTATTTCGTCGTACAGCCGCTCGACCTCCTCGCCCTCGGCCCTCTCCCCCTCGATGACGAGGTCGTCGGGGTCGCAGACGTACCTCCTGACCTCCGGGTGCTTCTCCAGCATGTACACGGACATCCTCACTATCGGGCAATTGGATTTGACTTTGAAAACAGCTTTGTTTTCGTTCCTCTCGATAAGTTCGGTTTTCGGGTAATACAGCTTCAACGCGGCCTCGGCGATCTCCACGGGATCCGCGTCCCTCAGTTTATCCTCGAAGAGATCCACCATCACCTCGGCCACGTACTCGTACATCCTGTTCCTGACCGCCCGCCACCCTCTACCCATGATCTCGGCGAAGCAGAAGACCGTGGCCTGGTTCAAGGCCCTGGCGAACATCGCGGACATCGATTCGACGACGTCTCCCAAGGGTACCCCTTCCCGAGTCGGGTGACGTTATGGAAAAGATAGTTTACGTTTCTAAGCTGTTGAGCTCAGAGGATGCCGTCCTCGGAGACGTTGGAAACCCTGTCGGTCGTGGAAGGGTACCTCTTCCTGACCACGGCTACGATCCTGCCGTTCCTCTCGCCGATCTCCTCCACCGTCGTCGTGCCCCCGGTGACCCGCTTGACGAACTCGGAGTACAGCTCCAGCCATCTCCGCGAACCGAAGGAGACCTCGACCTCCTCGTACGCTTCCCCTTCCTCCAACACCGATGAGAAGCCCTCGACCATACCCTCTATCAGCGCCCTACCCACGTCGACCGCCCTACGCTCCAGCTCTTCCCGATCTTCTCCCCATTCCAGCGCCTGAAACCCCTCCCTGATGGTCCTGGTTAGGATGAAATCCCTACCTAGGTCGAAGGCGAACCTGAACGCCCACCTGAGTTCCTCGACGTGGGCCGAGTGGGTCGTGTACTTGAGCGGCGGCACCTCGGCGTCGGGGTCCTTGATCACTATGCCCTCCCTCCCGTCCTCGTCCAGCTCCCTCACCACGTCGAAGAAGGGCTCGGGATCGTCCGGGGGAAATCTCCCGAGGACCCTCACCCGATTCAGCCCGTACCCGTCGACGGTCTTTTTCTCCTCGAAGGGTAAGAGATCGCCGGTCTTCGGGTCCATGAGATCGAACACGAAGAATCCCACGCCGTGCTCGGAGGCCTCGGGGTAGTCCACGGAAACGTAAGGGTTTTCCTTACCTACGAACTCGCCGCACACGATGACGTCCGGGTGGTCGTGCAGGAAATCGAGGAGCTCGTCCCCGTGCAGTTCCCTTATCCTGTGGGTCGTGTAAGGGCATATCAGCCCGCCCCTGGTGACCGCGTACACCTCGCCGTCGAGTTCGAACACCCTGACGTTGTGTCCGTTCATCTTCTCCTCCACGACGACCTCCTCCACGTCGCCGAACCTATCCCTCAAGGCCGGCCCTAGCATCAGGGCCCTCTCGGTCTTCGGGAACCCGGGTACGACGACGCCATCGTCTGGGACGATGAGGGTCCCCTTCTCGAACCCGGCGAACCTCCTCCTTGA